>JAFWPT010000111.1 GCA_017509375.1 Bacteroidales bacterium
ACGTGATCACCACGACGTATCCGGCACCGATTCCCCTTTCCGCGAAACCTCCAATATCTACGACGGCTCGCAGTTTACTGCCGATATGGCGGTGCAGAACGTTATAGGAGATTCTTTCCGCGGAGCCACATGGGTGTCTATCCACAACGGTGGCGGCGTGGGCTGGGGAGAAGTTATCAACGGTGGTTTCGGAATGGTAATCGACGGTTCTGACGATTCTGCCCGGCATATTCGCGAAATGCTGTTCTGGGACGTCAACAACGGCATCGCCCGTCGCAGCTGGGCCCGCAATGAAGGCGCCCGGGCTGCGATAGAACGGCAGATGGCCCGCACCCCGCTGCTTCGCGTCACCCTACCCAATATTGCAGACGATTCCTTGATAAACTCAATACTATGACACACTACATTTCCGACAAGAAACTGAGCCTGGAACGGCTTAAAGACATAATCGAAAACCACGAAAACATCCAGCTTTCACCAGCTTCCGTGGCGGCTATTGAAAAATGCCGCAAGTACTTGGACGACAAGACTAAAGACTCCGACCAGCCGCTCTACGGCATCACTACCGGTTTCGGCTCGCTCTACAATGTCACCATACCTGAGAAGGACCTTTCCCAACTCCAGCACAACCTGGTGATGTCCCATGCCTGCGGTACGGGACCGACCGTGCGACCGGAGATAGTGAAGTTGATGCTCTTTCTGAAGGTGCAGAATCTCTCGTATGGATATTCGGGAGCGCAACTTACTACGGTACAGCGGCTTATAGATATGTTCAACAACGATGTGCTGCCGGTGGTATATAGCCAGGGCTCGCTCGGAGCTTCCGGTGACCTGTCTCCTCTGGCGCACCTTAGCCTGCCGCTCATAGGTATGGGAGAGGTGTTGTACAAAGGGAAAGTGAGGGACGCAGCCGATGTCTGGGCGGAGCTTGGCTGGGAGCCCATACGTCTTCAGTCGAAAGAAGGGCTTGCCTTGCTGAACGGGACCCAGTTCATGAGTGCTCATGCCGTGTGGGCCATACTCAAGAGTATGCGCCTTTCCCGCTGGGCCGACCTGATAGGAGCTATGTCGCTTGATGCTTACGACGGCCGCATTGAGCCGTTCCTGCCGCTGACTCACCATCTGAGGGCGCACACGGGGCAGATAGATACCGGACGCCGTTTCACTGCGATATTGGCCGGAAGCGAAATAATCAAGCGCCATAAAGACCATGTACAGGACCCCTACAGCTTCCGCTGCATCCCTCAGGTCCACGGAGCGGTAAAAGACAATATCATGTACGTCAAGTCGGTGATAGAGAACGAAATAAACTCCGCCACAGACAATCCCAACATTTTCCCGGATGAGGATATGATTATTTCCGCCGGCAACTTCCACGGCGAACCCATAGCTATCCCCATGGACACGCTGGCTATAGCAATGTCAGAGCTGGCCAGCATCTCCGAGCGACGCACCTATCAGCTCATCCACGGCCTTCGCGGCCTGCCTAAGTATCTGGTGGCCAATCCCGGGCTCAACAGCGGCTTCATGATTCCCCAGTACACCGCCGCCTCTATAGTGAGCCAGAACAAGGGGCTCTGCTGGCCGGCTTCCTGCGATTCCATCCCTTCATCCCAGGGGCAGGAAGACCATGTGAGCATGGGGTCCAATTCCGCTACCAAACTTGTCAGGGTCGTGGATAATGTCGAGACCGTGCTTGGAATCGAACTGTTCAATGCCGCACAGGCCCTGGAATTCCGCCGCCCGGCCAAGACCTCGCCTACGCTGGAACGTATCTTCGAAGCCTTCCGGGAGGAGGTTCCGTTCATCGATAATGATACCTACATGCATCCGCTCATTGAGCGTTCCGTGAAATTCCTCAGCCGCGAAGAATTCCTATGATAATATACAACATAGGGGAGCTGGTGGGGATAGTGCCCGCAGGCGTGTTGCGTAAGTCCGGTGCTGAGATGGCCGTGACCGGCAGCATCAAAAACGCCTGGCTGCGCATCGAAGACGGCCGTATCGCCGCCTTTGGCCCCATGAATACCCTTAACTCGGGGGATAGTAGTCGGAGACCGGTTCCACCTCCGGCGTCCATTGACGCCGCAGAATTATCATCGGCAGGGGGTTTCGGGGGGAACGCCCCCCGTGCCCCTGGGGGCAGCTGCGAAGCAGCGGGGGATAGTAGTCGGAGACCGGCGGAAGCCGGTGTCGGGGGGAACGCCCCCCGTGCCCCTGGGGGCAGCTGCGAAGCAGCGGGGGATAGTAGTCGGAGACCGGTCCCACCTCCGGCGTCAATCGACGCCGGAGGTGGAACCGTCTTGCCCTCATTCTGCGACCCCCACACCCATATCGTCTATGCCGGCAGCCGTGAAAACGAATTCCTGGACAAAATCGAAGGCCTTAGTTACGAAGAAATAGCAGCCCGGGGAGGCGGCATTCTCAACTCGTCCGATTTGCTGCACGACACTTCGGAAGACGATCTCTATGATCAGTCGATGGTACGGGTGCGGGAAATGATGGCTAAAGGCACCGGGGCCATAGAGATAAAGAGCGGATACGGCCTCAATCCTGCAGACGAAATGAAGATGCTGCGCGTCATCAAGCGCATACGGGAGAGCGTGCCTGCCCTTGTACGTTCCACTTTCCTGGGCGCACATGCAGTAGGGCGCGGCTACACCCATCAGGCTTATGTGCAGGAAGTTATTGATATGATGCCGGAGGCCGCTGGGCTGGCTGATTTCGTAGATGTGTTTTGCGATGAAGGATTCTTTACGCCGGAAGATACGTCCCGTATCCTCGCAGCCGGCCTTGCATTCGGATTGCGCCCGAAGATTCACGCCAACGAGCTGGCCGTGAGCG
The DNA here is from genome assembly GCA_017509375.1 of Bacteroidales bacterium. Next base: position 2,845 of record JAFWPT010000111.1, read on the forward strand.
GGGGAGTTGAGGTGGGCGTGCGCTGCAATGCGCTTTCGGTGGATCATCTGGAACGTACAACCCGGGCACAGATCGAAGTGCTGAAAGGCAGCGGAACGATGCCCACGATGCTTCCGGGGTCTTCTTTTTTCCTTAGGATACCGTTCGGAGAAGCCAGGGCTTTCATTGAGGCTGGACTTCCGCTTGCCCTGGCATCGGACTACAATCCCGGTTCGTCGCCTTCCGGGGACATGAGATTTGTGATGGCGCTGGCCTGTATCCACATGCGGCTGACTCCGGTTCAAGCTTTCAATGCTGCTACCCTTAATTCCGCTTACGCTATGGGGGTGAGCGATACGCTCGGCTCCATTACAGCAGGTAAAACTGCTAACTTGATTATTACCAAACCCGGGTGGAACCTTACCAGGCTCGTGTACAACTATTCCACTCCGTATATCAGCAAAGTGATACTTGCCGGAAATGTTTGCAAGTAACATGATAATCAATTAAATTTGCCGAAAAGAGAGTTTATATGAAAAGATTATTCGTACTCGTTAGCATTTTGATTTCTACAGGTCTTTCCGCCCAGATTCTGGGCAGACACCATATCGAGGCCGGTACCGGACTGGCAATCCCCAAGGAGTTGTTCTTTGCCAATCAGCTCACTGAAGCAAGTACGGTAAATTTCTACGGAGAATACCGTTATGATATTACTTCCGCCTTTTCAGTCGGCGCCATGTATAATTTCGTTTTGCCCCATGAGGGAGCGGGCGAAACGCTTAAGGTGATGACGGGTTCCCATACGCTCAACGCTCTGGCCGAGTATAAGTTCGGACCTTACGGACCTATGAGTTTCTTCCTGGGGCTCGGAGCCGGAGCACAGATGCGTTCCGTAACTACCGATGTCCAGTCTTCACTGGAACCTTACTACTGGAGCACGGACCTGCTGGTGCGAGCAGGACTCGAATTTTTCAAGCATCTCAGGATTTCCGTGGGCCACTGCCACGATTTGTATTATCCCCTCAGCTTCCTGTCTCACGGCGCTCCATTCTATTATATCAACATAGGCTGGAGCTTCTAGGCAGAAAGAATCGTAAAAAACAGAAAAAATCGTAAAAATGTGACGAAATCGGGGGCGGAAAGCGGCTGATTCTGCAGATAATTCTCTTTATTTGCAGCAAAAAGTTGCGCTATGAAAACTTCAGTTGCGGTTTTTTCCGCTATCTTCTCAATCGTCTCCTGTACCTTGCTGGAGCCCCGCCTGTCTCTGGGCGAACCTCGCTTCAACCACCACGGACAAGTCGTGGATTCTGCTCCGCACGATGTCAGGGAGAGAGCCGCTAAGGATACGGTGTTCCTGGTATCTGCGGTTAGTTTCCCAAATAGTTATGATTGGCAGAGGGACAGCGCCTTCGGCTCGGTGGCGTGCACTCTTAAACTGTTCCGTAACGGGAAATGCGTCCTGGACCTTCAGGCCGGTTCCGCATCCCGGATAGCGGTAGCGCCCGACATGCACCATTTCATAGGCTCTGCATTATTTACCGAGTTCTCCGATTATCGAGGCACCGTGGTAAAGAGGGACGGAGAATTGCTGGCAGAGTGGCCTGAGCCGGAAAAGCTGCTGGGCTTGCTTTACAAAGATGGCGAGCTACATAGTCTCGGCTTGTCAAGGGCTGGAGGATCAATTAATTACAGGCGTGATGGCCAGATAGTCCATATGGCTTCGGGCGCGGTTGCGTTTGGCGGCTTCGGAGCCGACACCTATGGGCAGCATGGTGCATTGTATGAAGACGAAGGAGATGTGTGTTTTGCATACAAGACACTATGGGACAAGCAACAGCAGGTGTTTTTTGTGCGGGACGGAGAGATTCAGAAGCGCAGCAGTCTGCAAGCGGCTGACATCCTGGACGCCAGGCTTTGGCACGGCCGTCCTATGGTTTTGTATAACCTCTTCGGGCAATCTTATCTGAATGACGGGGAGCACACAGGCTCTTTGTCTAGCTCGATGAACAGGGTGTGGGTTGAAGGGGGCATTACGGAGTATCAGGGAGGCATTGCCGTGGCCGGCTTCTTCAGGGACAGGCAAAACACCTTACGGGCAGGTGTGTGCCAGAATGAATGTTATGCCTTACTGGAGAACGGCACGTCTTATATCTATTGCGACGGAGAAGATGTGCTGGGGATGGCGGCGCCTCCAGCATGTTATTTCTTCCATCGAAACTGTGCTTTCCAGTTGGGTGACAAGCTTGCAAAAGTATTGACCCCTAAAGACAGCAGCAGCCTGGCTTACTTTGAATACGGCAGCAACAAGACAGAGTATAACTTGCACGGTTACCTTTCCGGAGTGACCGCCTTAGTAACGAACAGCGATGTTGATTAGGATATACGGAGCCAAATGCACTGGTATTCAAGCAGAAAAAGTTACAGTTGAGGTGTGCGTCGACAGGGGAATCGGGATACACTTGGTGGGGCTTGCAGACGTTGCGGTAAAGGAGAGCCTGCTCCGCACCACTACTGCTCTCCAAGCTCTCGGGTACCGCATTCCGGGCAAGCGGATTGTGATTAATCTGGCGCCTGCTGACATACACAAGAACGGCAGCGGCTATGATTTGCCTATAGCGATAGGGGTTATAGCGGCAAGCGGACAATGCGAACTGCCTTATGCGGGGAACTATATGATGATGGGAGAACTGGGACTGGACGGTAGTGTGAGGGAAATACCGGGCGGCCTGCCCTTCGCAGAACTATCCAGGCAGGAAGGATTCGACGGGATCCTTTTGCCTCTGGAGTCGGCCATGGAAGCGGCGGAGATTGCTGCCTTCAAGGTTTACGCTGTGCGTACGCTCACAGACGTGACCCGCATCTTGTCGGGAGAGCCGGGCGAGGATCTGCTGGTGCATAATACTCCGGAATACAATGAGATAGTGCATGGGGGCAAGCGGCCTTCGAGCAGGGATATTCCGGATTTCGCAGACATAATAGGCCAGGAAGGAGCTAAGCGGGGCCTGGAAATAGCTGCAGCCGGGGCACACAACATTATGATGATCGGTCCTCCTGGTTCGGGAAAAAGCTCACTGGCAAAAGCCCTCACAGGTATCTTGCCGCCTATGAGCAGGGAGGAAAGCCTGATGACCTCCAAGATATTCAGTATTGCCGGAAAGGGTAAACTGCGCTACGGACTGATGAACACGAGGCCTTTCAGGGCGCCTCATTATTCAGCTTCCCTCGCGGCGATAATTGGAGGCGGGGCCGGAGATAACATTACTCCCGGCGAAATCAGCCTTGCGCACAATGGCGTGCTCTTCCTGGACGAAGCTGCGCAAATGCCGCGGAGCGTCAGCGAGGCGCTCAGGGGGCCGGTGGAAGACCGCAAGGTGACGATTTCAAGACTGAAAGCGAAGGTGGAATATCCTGCCTCTTTTATGTTGGTGATGGCTTCGAATCCTTGCCCGTGCGGCTATTGGGGCTCCGGAGACCGGTGTACCTGCACTCCTGCCCAGCGGATTGCCTATCTCTCCAGGCTAAGCGGCCCTATGATGGACCGTATCGATATACAGCTCAGCGTGCCTTGTCTTGCTGCCGGAGAACTTATCAAGCTGAAAGCCAGTGGGATAGCATCCGAGTCCAGCGAGGTGGTTGCGGCGAGGGTCGCGGCGGCCAGGCAAATCCAGATACGCCGCTTTAAGGGAGAGATGATTTATTCGAACGCCGAGATGAACAACAAGCAGATAGAGCGTTACTGCAGCCTTAGCGCCGAGTGCAGCGAGCTATTGGTGCAACTCATGGAGAGAATGGGCCTTTCCATGAGAGCCTACTTCCGAATAATCAAAGTGGCCCGCACCATCGCAGACCTTGCCGGCCAGGAAGAGATTCGCCCCGAGCACATATCCGAAGCCGCCTCCTACCGCTTCCTGGACCGTATGCCGGCTTTCTAAACCACCTTAGAATGAGCACGGAAGCCCGACAGGCAAACCAGGAGTGCCGGAAGAACGGAAACGCGGAGTCAATTAATCTGATCCAGAAGCAACAAGCTTTACCGGATTTCCCACCATTTTCCTTCCATCTTCCGTCCTGTAATTCCGGGACTCAGACGGTACAGGGCGCATCCGTGAGCAGGTAACTTAACCTCCCAGCGCTCCTTGTCGGCCACTTTGCCTACGTCCTGCCGGCGCCAGAGGTCGCGGATATTCTGGGTGCCGAGAAGTCCGAGGTCGCGCGGGACGAAGCTGACGTTGCCTTCTTCATTCCTGAGGTTGAAAAGAGCCACCGCAAGGGTGCCGTCTTCCATGCGTTTTACGTACACGCACTGCGTCTTGCCTGGACCGAATACGTTGCGTACGCCCATCATTCCCAGCGGATCCTGATTGACTTCCAGCACTTCCGGATTGCAGAGGAGACTGAGGGTGAAATCATCAATAGTGGCCAGGTCGCAGCCTAGCAGCATCGGGGAAGCAAGGATAGCCCATAAGGTGACATGCGAGTATTGTTCCCACGGTGTGAGGCGTGTCCAGTGGGGCGTGCCGCCTTCCCATCCTCCTACCTGGCCGAGGACCATCATGTCGGCGTCCGGCCAGTTGCCGGGGCCTGCATAGCCTGCCCAGGCGGATTCGCGGTCGAAGGCGATATTGGATACGCTCGCCCAGGTGTCCTGTATGTCGCCCGCTGTTCGCCAGCAATGGGCGTACTGCTGCATATCAGGGGCGAGGCAGATACGGGTGGCGTTCGAAATGCTGTAAACGATGTCGCGGCCGGTGGCGTCCAAGGCCTCGCGCATGTCGCGCAGCCACCAGACGTCGTTGAGGAACCAGTCGTATTTCAGGTAATCTACACCCCAGTCGGCCCATTGGCGGGCATCGGCCCTGGCAAAGGAGTACTTGCCGAAACTCATCAGTTCGCCTTTGTCGTATTTTGAAGGGTCAAGTTTGTAATACTCATCTACGATGCCTTCTTCCACCCACCAGTATGTGCCGTCCGGATTATCGCAGGAAGAACCGATGTGGGCGGCGTAGGTAGCTATCCATGGCCCGGAGTAGATGCCGAATTTGAAGCCGCGTGCGTGCAGGGAGTCGCCCAAGGCCTTCATGTCCGGGAACTTGCCGTTTGGCTGAATAGCATTGAACTTGCCGCCACGACGGCCCTGCCAGCCGTCGTCGATGTTTACGTAATTCCAGCCGTAATCGGCAAGGCCGGTTTCTTCCAGCGCCCGTGCGGCCTGCAGGATGTTATCTGCTGTTACTCTGTCGCCCCAGCAGTTCCAGGAATTCCAGCCCATCGGCGGAGTGAGGGCTATGCGGTCGCCGATTTCTATACGAAGCTCGCGGGTGTCGCTTCCGAGGGAGTTGGTTGCGGTTATCTGCACACGGTAGCTGCCTTTCCTGCGCACTTTGCCGGTTATGATTCCTTTACCTGCGTCGAGTTTGAGGCCGCAGGGGAGTCCTTTGGCGACGAAGCGCATCGGCTTCTGCCCGGAGACGGGAATGCGGAACAGGAAATCGGCCCCTGGCCTCGCCCCGTAAACTTTGGGCCCGTTTATGTGAGGCGTGGAAGGCGCTTCAGGTGTGAGTATATAACTACTGTAATCGGGACTTTGCTGTGCCGGAGCAGACAGGCAGAACAGGGTTGCGGCAAGGAGAAAAGCAAGACGTTTCATGTATAGATAACGAGTGAAAGCGGCTTTACCCTACCGTTGCAAAAGTGGTTAATAAAAGCTATTTTTGTAATATGAAAAAGACTCTTTTCCTCCTGTTTTTCATTTGCTTTTGTATAGTTTCCTGCGCCCGTCCTTTGGGCCGTTGGGTAAACCCGTTCATCGGCACCGATTATACCGGACATACATCTCCGGCCGCTGCCTGCCCGCTCGGTATGGTGCAGCCCGGTCCGCAGAGCGGAAATTACCTTTGGAAGTACTGCAGCGGCTATAACTGGTCCGATTCGCTGCTTTTGGGATTTACGCAGAACCGCCTGAGCGGCACCGGCGTGCCCTCGCTCTGCAACGTGCTGGTCATGCCTTTCTCAGATGCCCACGGACCGGATTATGCAAGCCGGAAGGCTGCGGAAAAGGCCTCGCCGGGGCACTACGCAGTGGATTTACCCGACAATGGCGCCCATGTGGACATCACCTGCTCTGAGCGGGTTGCCTGCTACGAATTCAAGTTCTCCAGCCGCGGGCGTCACCTGCTGGTCAATCCCCAGTATATCCAGCTTCGGAGCAACGACCCCAAAGCCACTCTGGCCCGCGGTATCAAGGCCTGGGACGGTTCTTCGCCGGACAACAGGACTCTGTGCGGACATATCAAGGCCAGCAGCTGGGTGCAGTATGACCTTTGGTACGAGATTTCCTTCGACCAGCCGTTCAGGGCCTGCGACACCCTGGTGCTGCATCCTGATTACAAGGCTCCGGCTTATGTGCTGGATTTTGGCGACGGCGGCAAGCCGGTGAAGGCCCGGATATCCCTGTCCTATACAGGTGCCGAGGGTGCGCATGCCAACATGTCCGAAGTCCCCGGATGGAACTTCTGCAAGGTCCGCAAGGCCGCAGAGCGCAAGTGGGAAGAGATTTTCAGGCTTCTGCCGGTGGAGGCGTCCGACAGCGTAATGACGGCGTTCTATACGTCGATGTACCATATGTATTTCCAGCCGAATGTCATTTCCGATATAGGCGATCCGGTGCGCTATTCGACTTTCTCCCAGTGGGATACATTCCGGGCGGCTGACCTGCTGCGAACGCTCCTCACGCCGGATGTCGAGGCTGACGTGGTGAACAGCATGCTTGCGGAGGCTGAAGAGCGCGGCCATCTCCCTGTATGGGGCTTGTGCGGCAAAGACAATTACTGCATGATTGCCAATCATTCCGTCCCGACGGTGGTGGATGCCTGCCTCCGCGGCCTGCCCGGAGTTGATAAGGAGCGTGCCTGGACGGCAGTAAAGGCTTCTCTCACTACTCCTCACCAGAAATCGGACTGGGCAGTTTACGATAAATACGGCTACTATCCGTTCGATATCGTAAAGGACGAATCAGTGTCCCGTACGCTGGAGTCCTGTTATGACGATTGGTGCGCGGCGCAGCTTGCAAAAGCGCTCGGGAAGGATGAAGACTACGCTTTCTTCGAGGCCCGTTCCCGCAATTACCGCAATCTTTTCGACCCCTCCACCGGATTCTTCCGCGGCAAGGACAGCCAGGGGCGCTGGAGGGAACCCTTCGAGCCATACCGCTATGCTCACGCCGGTAAGCAGGGAGGCGATTTCACCGAGGCCAACGCCTGGCACTATCTCTGGCACGTCCTTCAGGATCCTGAAGACCTGATCGAACTGCTAGGAGGACGTGAGAAGTTCATTGCAAAGCTCGACACCTTGTTCGAAGTCTGCCCTCCTGCGTCCGTAACCGGTGAAGTCCAGGATATTACGGGCCTTATCGGCCAGTATTCACAGGGCAACGAACCCTGCCACCACGTCATTTATCTCTATACCCTTGCGGGGCGCCGGGACAAGGCAGTCGAACGGATACGCCAGGTATTCCGGGAGTTCTATCGCTGCGAGCCTGGAGGACTCTGCGGCAACGATGACTGCGGGCAGATGAGTGCCTGGTACATCTTCTCGGCTCTCGGTTATTATCCCGTTAATCCGGTGGGAGGGGAGTTCGTGCCCGGAGAAGCCCATGTCCGTCCCCTTCGCAAACTTCCCTGGGAATGAAAAAGTTTACGATTTTTATATCCCTGATGCTGGCGGCAGTGCAGCTACCTGCGCAGACCCGCCTGCTTACGGGGGATGGTTGTCCGGTTGCCTTTACGGACGGTATAGATACGCTCCGTACGCCCTCCGAGGGCCTCTGGTCCATCGCCACAGGGTGGAAGGAAGACTGGCCCTGCGGCTGGGTTCACGCTTCGCCGCAGTCGGCCGAACGTTCCGGAGAATGGACCATCATGCGCGGCACACTTGATCTTCCCCAGGGAAAGATGCTTCTTACGGATTCCTACGCCCCCGCCGCAGACGGCCTCGTCCGCTGCATCCGCCGTTTTGAATGGAAAGGGCCCGATACGCTCCGGCACGCTACGCTCTCGGTACGCCTCCAGAGGCGCGGCAACGGCCTGTCGCTGTTCGTCCCGGGAATAGTCTATTATGGTAATTCCAACGGAGCCGCCGTCAATCCCGACGCCGTGCCCGTCTGGACGGGCGCTCCTGGCGAATTCGCCATTTTCGAGGACCATCGCTATCCCATGCCGTTCGTTATGCTTGAAGATTCATCCGGCTTGCGCGCACTTGCGGTCCACACAGTTCCTTCGCACGTCCGCGGCGCGGTGCTTGGCGACCAGTGGTGGTCCCTCGGCGCCGAGGCCCGCGACGGCCTGACTGAAGTGGTCCTGCTCAGCGGCCCCATAGGTTACAATTGCACCAGGAGCGTCGCCAAGGCCCGTCAGAAGACGTCGATGCGCTATGCTGATACCTGGATCGATATGGAGCCAGGACGCATCGTAGAGAAGGAATTCTATGTGGATTTATACGGCATCTCCCGCAAGGGTTCCGGCTTCCAGCGGCCCCTGTATTCGTCGCTTGACCGTTACAAGCCATACGATGCCGACCGCTTTCCGGCTTTCATCGATATAGTAGAAGGAAAGGCCCGTTTCGCCGCTTCACGTTGGCTTGAGAAGGGAGATGCATGCGGATTCGATATGTACGACCTTCGCAGGGACCGCAAGCACATAGTGATGGGCTGGTGCGGCCAGGCCGATTCGCCCGGCTATTCGCTGCAAGTGCTGGAGTCGCTGCTTTCCGTCGCCGATGGCCCCTGGGACGCTGCTTTGATCCGCGACAGGGTGCAGAGGAGCCTTGATTTCTTGTCCGGATGCCCGTTCAGGGACGACGGTCTCTTCTGCGTACGATATGACTGCGGAACAGGCAAGTGGGACCATGGTGACCCGGTATCCTGCGGCCAGGCGATGTACAATTTTGCCAAGTCCATCGGGTATGCGCGAAAGCATCCCGGGGTGTACGATACCTCTAAGTGGGAGACCTTCCTCAAAGAAGCCTGCAACAAGGCATCGGACCGCATCTTGGACTGCAAATGGAATCCGCTTTCTACTGCGGAGGCGTTCTATATCGCACCGCTTGCAATTGCCTCCGATCTGTTCGGCAAGCCACGTTACCGTCGTGCCGCCGAGAAAGCCGCCGGTTTGTTCGCCGGCCGCCATCTGGAGATGGACGGATGCTACTGGGGCGGCACGCTGGACGCCACCTGCGAGGACAAGGAAGGAGCCTGGGCGGCGTTCCAGGGCTTCCTGGAGTGCTATGAGCGCTTTAAGGCCTCCAAGTATCTGGATTGGGCAAAACATGCCATGGACGTGTGCCTGAGCTATGTAGTCGTATGGGACATCCCGCTTCCGGCAGGGCGTCTTGCCGACCGCGGTTTCCAGTCCACTGGATGGACGGTCGTCTCGCCGCAGAACCAGCATCTGGACGTATATGGGGTGCTTTTCGCGCCCGAGATTTGCAGGATGGGGCGCCTGCTCGGCGACGAGCGTTTGGTCAAACTGTCAAAAGTGATGTACCGCACCTGCTATCAGCTTACGGACGCATACGGCAGCCAGGGTGAGCAGATCCAGCATACTAATTTCGCCCAGCACGGGGATATGTCCAACGTGTACAAGCTCCGCGGTGGCTACTCCGAAACCTGGACGGTATTCTGGATTACCGCCCACTTCCTTAACGCCGCCGCCCGCTTTATTGAAGCCGGGGAAGAGATTTGACAGCTGGAGTATTTCGCCGGGCTATTTACTCTGGAAGCGCCCTAAATCGTCCCAGTCGTCGCTGCGGAAAGGACCGGCCGGAATGCCCCAGCAGTTATAGAGATTGCCTTCTGAATAATTCCGGAAGCAATAGCGTACGGCTACAGGTTCGGGAACTTCCGGACAGTTGACGATTACCACTTTGGTGTCTTTCACCCTGGCAAGTGCCGGGTGGAACACCTTATCTGCGCCCGCCAGCTCAAAACCCTTTATATCCGCGCCCCAGGGAGATAACCCCTGGCCGTCAACCTTCATGGTCACCAGGGCATTCCCGTCCTCGAACTTTACGCTTTCATAGGAAGGGGCTACCGGATTGATGCCCTTGAGGCCGTAGTCGTTAACGAGTGCAAGGTATGCCAGCCTGTCGCCTACTTCTTTCTTTCGTCGAGGATGTATGCATCCGCATTCACCAAGATCGGTGGTCGTGGCCATGCCGCTGTGAGGAATCACTTCCAGCGATTTCTGCTGAGCTTCGCAGAAGTAACCGGAGGTGAAGTCTGTTTCGCCCTCCTGGCGGTATGGAGCAATCTGCACGAAATAGAAAGGCGCGTCAGGATTCTCGAAAAGCCGGCGCATCATGGCAACATACTCCTTCTGAAGTCTCACATACTGCTCCGGACGGTAGCGGTTGGATTCACCCTGATACCATAGCATACCCTTGAAGGTAAACGGAATAAGAGGATTAATCTGGCCGTTGAACAGAGTGCACGGCGTCTGGTGCTTTTTCTTGGGAAGATCGTCGCCCTCAAGGAATGAAAGGTCGAATTCACCGGGGAACAGGCTGCCGATTGTCTCCCGGTCCATCCATGTTTCGATAGTGGAAGCCCCCCATTCGCTAATCAGGAGTCCTACCGGAATTCCCATTTGTTCCTGCAATTTGAGCGCGAACCAGTAGGCCGTAGCGCTGGTTGCCGCGACGGCTTCGGGAGTATTCTCCATCCAGGAGCCTTCACATTCGGTGACCGGCTTCAGTGAGGCCCTGCGCTTCACCGTACACATCCTTATCTGCTTTTCGGGCTTTGCGCCGAGTATTATTTCAGCAGCACCCTCCACAGGCTGGTTGCGGAAGCCCCTCATGGGCATTTCCATATTCGACTGGCCCGAGCAGAACCATACCTCACCCACGAGAACGTTGCGCAGCGTGATCTTTTCGCCGTCCGAAATCACTACGGTGTAAGGGCCGCCGGCGGCAGGAGTCTGCACCCTGGCAAACCATTTGCCGTCCGCATCCGGAAGGGCAACCGTCCTGACGGATGTCCAGGAGGGACGGATCGTGACTTTCTTCCCCTTATCAGTCCACCCCCAAATGGCAGCTTGCGTATTCTGCTGTAGCACCATATTGTCGTTGAATATGGAGGGCAACTTGACCTTCGCTCCTGCGTTCACGCCAGCTGCGCCAATAAGTACGGAACATAATATCGAGATGCGAATAAAAAGATTCATGGACGTGTGGCAGATTATCTATCAGAATACCTTTATCGTATGCGTTCCAGAAACGAGCTCCAAAATACGGCCGTCGGGGTAGAAGAATGTAGCTGACGCACCGCAGGGGATGATGGCGGTGAGGGTCACGTTGCGTTTTTTGCGCTGCCAGGACAGGTCGATCTTTCCGAGCGTGGAATCATATGAGCAGGAAAAACGGTCGAGCCCCTTGGGGAAGCACGGGCGCAGGAGAATGTGCCTGAAACCCGGCTGCCCGGGGTCAGGATTGATACCGCCAAGGCCAAGGTGGAACCAGGCGGCTATGTCTCCGAACATAATGTGGTTGTCGGAATTGTCGCGGGTGACATCCAGGCGCCAGTTTTCAATGAGGGTGGTCTTGCCGTTTGCGAGCCACCAGCCCCAGGAGGGGAAGTCCTGTGCGCTTGCCATCTTGTATGCCAGTTCGCCGTATCCGCCCTCGCTCAGTACCCTGAGGACAAACTTTGCACCGTGCACGCCGGCGTTTATGTGACAGCCGTCTTCCTCAATTCGCCTGACCAGTGCCTGCAGTACCGCCTGACGGCTTTCTTCAGGAACGAGGCCGAAGGTGAGAGGCAGGCTTTGGTCAGTCTGCATTCCGCCTGCATAGATGCCGGTGGCGGCGTTGAGGAACCTGGCGTTGACGGCATTGCGGACGGTTTCCGCTATCGCGCCGTATTTCTCAGCATCTTCGTCTTTTCCGAATATTCTGGCGGCACGGCAGAGGATGTCGAGGTCCTTGTAGAGGAAGCAGGAACAGATAAGCTGCTTGTTGGAACGTGTCGTTACGGGGACCCAGTCGCCGCGGCCCCAGGTAGTCAGACCGTCTTTGGTCAGCGTCAGGGCGTAGTCCACGTAACGGCGGATGTTATCGTAGCAGTCCTGCAGGGGCTTGCTGTCACCGTAGAAGAGGTACAGCTCCCAGGGAATCAGGGCGATGGTGCTGGTCCAGTCGAGGCCGTTGCCGTTTGCGGCGGGATTGTGATAG
>JAFWPT010000003.1 GCA_017509375.1 Bacteroidales bacterium
AAGGTAAGATGGACCCAAGCTGCGGACTCCCTGGAGATAACAAGTCCTTCCTTCCACCCATCCTACGCAGCCACAGTCTATGAAATCCAGTTCAAGTAGTTCAAAAAAACTATAAAAAATCTTTGCAATTTCAAAAAATGTCGTACCTTTGCAGTGTACTAATGAACTATTACACTACAAAGATATGAAAAAGGTATTTGTTATTGCAATGATGATCCTTGCCGCTGCGACGGCCAGTGCAAAGGAAGATTGGAAGGGTAGAGTGATCGACGGGAAGGGAGAGCCCGTGGCTTATGCCAATATCGCTGTGCTCTCCAGAGCCGACTCCACGGTGCTTTGCGGGGCCGTCACTGAAGAGGACGGCTCATTCAATATCGTCACCAACGAGAAAGACGGAATAATGATGGTAGCCATGCTGGGCTACAAAACACAATACTTCACTCCCGCGAACGGGATGGTGATCACGCTTCTGGAGGATACCACCATGCTGCAGGGGGCCGTCGCCACGGCCATTATGCCCAAGACAAAACTTACAGGCGAAGGCATCCAGACCAGCGTCCGCGGTTCCGTGCTGGAGAATGTCGGTACGGCCAGCGACGTTCTGGCCAAGACCCCGGGCATCATCAAAGGTCAGAACGGCCTCGAAGTCATTGGCAAAGGTTCTCCACTCGTATATATCAATGGTCACAAAGTGACTGACAGCGGTGAGTTGGACCGCCTCCAGAGCAATGAGATCCAGAGCATCGAGGTCATCACCAACCCTGGCGCACAGTATGACGCGACCGTGCGCAGCGTAGTGCGCATCCGCACCATCCGCCGCCAGGGCGACGGCTTCGGCTTCAGCCTCGACGCCTCCGACTCCCAGTCGCCCCGTTTGCTTAGCCACAATGACCCCTCCGTCTCGCTGAATGCCAATTATCGCACCGGCGGCGTCGATATCTTCGGCGGAGTGTCCCGCTACAAATTCTCCGCATTCCAGGACAGCTATATCGAGAAGTCGACGTTCGGCAACAACACCCTCTTCAAGGAAGAAGGCACTTTGACTGCCGAGACTTTCCAAAACTCGCTCTACTCCAACGCCGGTATCAACTGGCAGATAGCCGACAACCATTTCCTGGGAGGCAAGGTCACGTGGGAGCGCCATTTGGGCCAGACTATCCGGACCGTCATCGACGACAGTGTCTATGAAAACGGAACCCTCGTGGACAAACTGCTGACTACATCCGATGACGTGATAGGGGACCGCATCCCTCACACCCTCGGAGCTAACACCTACTATAATGGCTTGATAAACGGCAAACTGGGTGTGGACGTGAATCTGGACTACTACGGTACGGACGATTCCGTCAACTCCACCTCCATCGAGTCCAGCACCATGACCCACGATGCCGAGATACACAGCAGCAGCTACAATACCGGCAGGCTCTATGCCGCCAAAGCGGTATTCTCCCTGCCGGTATGGATGGGACAGGTGCAGTTCGGCACCGAAGAGACATTCTCCCGCCGCAAGGACGTGTACAGCATCACCGGCGTCGATATCCCGGCTTCCACTGCCACCATCAGGGAAGACAACTACGCCGGCTTCGCTTCCTACGCCTTCATGCTCCCCAAGTTCGGGCAGCTAAATGCCGGAATGCGGTACGAATGCGTCAAATATGACTATAAGGACGCCCTTGCCCCGTCCAACGACCTGTCCAGGAACTACGGCAACCTGTTCCCGACACTCTCATACGCCAACACCTTCGGTCCTATGCAGATGATGCTCAACTACAGCGCCAAGACTACTCGCCCGAACTATGCCAACCTGTCCAGCGCCATCCGCTACAACAGCCGTTACACCTGGCAGAGCGGCAATGCCCAGCTCCAGCCCGAGCTTTCGCACAACGTCAGCCTGACCTCCATCTGGAAGTTCATAACCTTGTCTGTCAACTATACAAGGACTGATGATGCGATCATGACCTGGTCCTCACCCTACAACGATGAAGGGGCCGTACTGGTGCAACCCCGCAACATCGAGACTCCTTTCAGGATGATGTCCGCCTTCGTGAACCTGACTCCTACCGTCGGGCGCTGGAACCTGAATTATACCTTCGGGGTACAGCCGCAGTGGCTCACCATTACCGTGGCGGACCCTCGCGAACCCTCGGGATACAGGGAAACGAAGTTTAACGACAAGCCCATCTGCTTCGCCCAGCTCCTAAATACTCTTAACCTTGATGGCGGATGGCAGTTCGAATTGGGAGGCCTGGTGCAGTCGAAGGGTTATTCCGGCAACCTTCTCGTGACGAATGTCTACTCCAACGTGACGGCTGCCGTGCAGAAGACCTTGCTCAAGGACGGTTCACTGGTATTGCGTCTTGAAGGAAACGACATCCTTGGAACGACCGACATGAACGTCGACAGCGATTTCGGCAGCCACACCATTACGCAGACCAACCGCATGGACCAGCAGCGCATCAAGTTCTCGGTCCGCTACAGCTTCAACACCGCCCAGAGCAAGTACCGCGGCACAGGAGCCGGCCAGGACAGCAAGAGCAGGATGTAGTGAGATAATATCGATTCCCACGCTGCAAATATTGCCGCTAATCTACCACAAATGTTACCGTCAAAATGCCACAAATTATACCGCCACAGGGGGTTAATTAAAAGCGGATTCTCCACTTTGTCCGGAACGTTCTTGATTTGTAATGAAGAGGGAACATACAGCCTTGCGGATCACAATCTTGAAATTGAGTACGGAGAGGAAAGGGATGATGAAAAGTGATTTTCCCTGGGTCTTGATGGCGGGGCAGATAGGGCGGTATATATTAATATATACCGACCCTGAAATCTGCCCCTAAAGACCATCAACGGAGCGAGGGTTACATCTCCTTCTTTTTCCCTGTTGTTCCCATTATTCTACGCAGTGGTTGCGTTTATATTAGTTGTGAGAGAGTTATAGTATTGAGAAAAACTGTTATATTTGCATTACGAAAAAAGTCGTAACGAAAAAATGCGTAGTATGGAGAATCCATTCAAATTCGGCACTATCGTGGAGGAAGAGTACTTCACCGACAGAGTTCAGGAGGTTGCCTATATCAAGGCGTTTGTAAATAGTGCAAACCATCTGGTGATCATTAGCCCACGTCGTTTCGGTAAGAGCAGTGTGGTGGCAAAGGCTGTAAAACAGACAGGTAGGAAGCATATTACAGTGAATCTTCAGCAGGTGACTTCCGTTTCAGATTTGTCAGCGAAGTTGCTGCGAGAGTTCTTCAAGGTGCATCCTTTAGAGCGCGTACGTCATTTGATTACCCATTTCCGCATCATTCCTACAATATCTTCGAACCCTGTAACGGGATCGATGGACGTGTCGTTTCAACCTGGCGTGGAAGGCAATGTGCTCCTTGAGGATGTCCTTAACTTGATAGAGCAGGCTCATTCAGAACAGGACCGAATTATAGTAGTATTAGATGAATTTCAAGAGATCCGCGACCTGGCTCCGAAGCTTGACAAGACACTTCGCTCTATCATGCAAGAGCAGAAGCACATCAACTATATTCTCTTGGGCAGTCAAGAGAGCATGATGACGGATATCTTTGAGAATAAGAAGTCTCCTTTTTATCATTTCGGTGAGATGATGCGACTTGGGAAACTACCGCGCGAAGACTTCCACAACTACCTGTCTGAACGTCTTGCCGTATGTTATCCGGACACTTGCGATGCATTGGCCGATAGTATCCTGGACTATACTGGATGTCATCCATATTATTCTCAGCAGTTGGCGGCGAATGTATGGCAGATTGGAGTTTTGCAGCCCGACACGACCGATCCGCTGAGGACGGCAATTGACAATATCGTCACGACACATGGGCTGGATTATGAGAGATTGTGGATGAACTTCAAGAGGACGAACAAATGGATAATGCAGAGACTGTCATCAGGTAAGCCATTACAATCGGGAGAATATCGAACGAGTACTATTTATAGCGCACTGAAAAGGTTGCAGAAGGATGGTTATGTGATTTACTCGGACCATTATGAAATGGAAGATCCATTCTTCCGCGAGTGGATAATCACGGAGAACAAATAGTGGAGACTCTGACGCAAACCAATGTGTATCTATCCATTGAATATGAGAAACTTATTTTACTCTATCTTGTTGGTCATATTTCTTTCTTCCTGTGCCCCAGTGCGGGTTAAAATGATATCTTATAACTGAAATTCGGCAGAATCGGCATCAAGGCTATTTCCTTCCAGGACTCCGTCGCAGGGTCGAAGTAGAGCATGAAAGGGTTGAAGTGGTTCGTCACGTTGCAGACTCCGAGGTTGACAGTGTGGGCCAGTTTGCCTGTCTTGAACTCCTTCTGGTAACCCAGGTCGAGACGGATCACCGTGGGCATGTGATAATTGTTCACTCCGGCGAAGTAGTCGGCCTCCCAGATGCTGCCGGGGATGTGCATCGGGTATGTCTCCGCGGCACCGTTCTCCCAGTGGCCGCTCTGGAGGATGAACGTTGCGCTCAATCCCTTCCACGACGCGGTGGCGTTCAGCACGTGACGGCGGTCGAAACGCGCGTGGAAAGGACGGCCTCCATTCGTTTCCGCGAAGTCGTGACGCGTTGCCTTCGAGAGGGTGTACGCCATTCTGGCGTAGAAGTCGCCTCCTATGTACTCGTAAAGGAATTCCGCACCATAAGCGGTTCCCTTGCCTATGTCCACGTGATTCTCCCAGTCGGCCATCGCTCCGCTGAACAGGGATTGC
>JAFWPT010000112.1 GCA_017509375.1 Bacteroidales bacterium
AACAGCCAGGAAGTGCCGTCTACCGCCACTTCCGAGATTGCCCGTACAATGATAACCTGGTCCGGCGCCACCGTCATTCCGGACATCCCGGAGTACTACCACAAATATCCGCAGTTGCTTGAATTCCTGTCTGCCGAAAAACAGCCCTGGAAGGAAAGCCGCACACTGGCGGGAGAAATAGGGGAGTACATAGTGATGATGCGCCAGAATGCGGACGGAGACTTCCTCGTTGCGGCGGCAACTGATGAAGCCTCCCGCTCTGTCTCAATCCCGCTTTCATTCCTTCCCGGCGGAAAATGGATTGCAACGGTAAATACTGACGGTGCTGATGCTGACTACAGGACAAACCGCGAATCTACACACAGCGAGACGATAGAAGTCACTTCTAAATCAACACTCAGGGTACTGATGGCCCCAGGTGGAGGCACCTGCATCCTGTTGAAAAAGAAATAATGCACAAGTTAAGGAAAGCCCTAAAATACTTAATTGCGAACCGGATCTTAACTTCCGGTTCTTTTTTATTATTTTAGGCTAAAAAGTGTATTACTTTTAGATATTTTTAAATATATTTGTAAAGAATTTATTAATCAAGAGGACAGTTATTCTTAACTTATATATTACTAACACTAATTTACCTATTATTGTAATGAAGAAACTACTCTTTCAGCGGCTTCTACCGCTCCTATTATGTATGCTGTTCAGCATACCGGTAGTTTTCGGTCAGAATCAAGTTGCCGTTAAAGGTACCATCGTGGACCAGGAAGGGCAGCCTGTCATAGGCGCCGGCATTATGGTCAAAGGTACCACCAACGGTGTGACAACTGATCTTGACGGTAATTTCTCTATCGTCGTTCCTGCGGGTTCGATCCTCGAGATCTCGTCCATTGGATATGCGACTCAGGAAGTAACCGCAGCACCAATGCTTAACATCACGATGCGTGAGGACGTTACCCAACTTGAAGAAACCATCGTGGTAGGTTATGGTACTCAGAAGAAAGCATCTCTTACGAGTGCCATCTCCAACATCCGAAGCGAGGAACTCACCGCCACCAAACAGACTGACGTCCTCGCATCCCTCCAGGGAAAAGTCCCAGGACTCCTTATCCATCAGAACACCGGCGACCTCGGTGACTTCAACACCGACCTCAAGATCCGCGGCTTCGGGGAGCCTATTGTCGTTGTTGACGGTATGGTAAGGACAACTCCTCGCCGCAGCCAGACACTTAACAGCCGTTACTCAAACAGTAGTTCTGCTGTTCTGGCCCAGCTCAATCCTGAGGATATCGAGAGCATCTCAGTCCTCAAGGATGCATCCGCGGCTATTTACGGAATGGGTGCCGAAAACGGTGTAATCCTGATTACTACAAAGCAGGGTACCATCGGTGCTCCGACCGTAAAATATTCCAACAGGTTTTCATTCGGTGTCCCTACCGCACTTCCTGACGAAGTCGACATCCTTACCTGGTTGAATATACGCAACGAAATGGATGAAAACGTGGGCAAACCGCATACCTACTCAGATGATCTCATCAACCATTACATCAATGGAGATGAGGGCTATGGAGATTACAAGTGGTACTCCGAGTTCTACAGAAAGCATTCATTCCAGCAGAACCACCAGGTGTCGGTGAACGGAGGAAGCAACCAGACCCAGTACTACCTGAGCGGTTCCCTCAACATCGACAACGGTATCCTCAACGGACCTCAGCTCAATTACAAGAGTATCAGCTTCCAGGGTAACGTTACCACCAACATCAACAAGGACCTCAAGGTCGTCTATCAGTCACAGTTAGGTTGGAACACCCGTACAGGCTACCCTGAAAATACTAATCAGAACTTCTTCCAGAAGGGTCTCTCAGCTGAACGTTACTATCCGTGGGTAACTTTTGCTGACCCTACCCACTGGACCGACAACCCTGGTACGGAAGGACGAAACCCAATCGCCGCCCTTAAAGGTGAATCTGGTTATGACATCACTCAACAGTCATCATTTACCAATAGCCTCAACGCAACTTACACTGCGCCTTTCCTCAAGGGTTTGAAGTTCCAGGGGCAGTTGTCATACGACTTCCAGACACGTCAGACCAGGGTGCTTATGTTGACGTATCCTCTCTATGACCCTTGGACGAACGAGCACGTGTCAGACAACAAGGACGTAAACTCATACGAGGAAGCCTGGGACAAGAGGCAGACCCTTTATGGGAAGTTCCAGGCCAATTACTCAACGAGCATACAAAAGCACACCTTCGGAGCACTTCTCGCAACTGAAGCGACACTCGCATGGACAAACAACATCGGGGCCTCGCGTACTTTCGGAGATTTCTACACCCATGACATAATTGACCAGGGTGACCCATCGACAGCCAAGAATAAAGGCAGCAGAAGCAGCAACGCCAAGGCTGGATACATCGGGCGTATCAACTACGAGTATGACGGCAAGTACATCGTCGAGGCAATGGCCAGATATGACGGCTCATATTTCTACGCTCCTGGCTACCGCTGGGCATTCCTCCCTTCATACTCACTCGCCTGGAGAGTGTCCGAAGAGGAGTTCTTCAAGAGACTCTTCCCTAAGATCAACAGCTTCAAGCTCCGCTGGTCAGATGGTATCTCTGGAGGTAACCAGGGATCAGCTTATCAGTACCTGCTCGGTTTCTCTCAGACCGGAACCAACTACGTGTTTGATGACGGCTCACTGGTTATGGGCTATAGCAGCACACAGACAGCAGAGACCCTCCTCTCGTGGACCAAGACATATATGCGTGACTTCGGTATCGACTGGGAGTTCAACAAGGGTATCATCGGCGGTTCTATCGACTGGTTCTGGAGAGAAGTCACCGGCAAGCAGGCACGCTACTCCAACACCGTTCCTGATATGTACGGTATCAACCTCCCTTATATGAACCTCAATGCCACCCAGAACGTGGGTATCGACCTCGAACTCTCGCACAGAATGAGATTCAATGACTTCAACTACCGCATCACAGGTACCGCCACATTCACGAGAAAGCGCGACACTTACATCGAGGCTGAAAGGACTGCAATTTACAGCTCTTCAAATGATTACTTCTTGAGCCATACTGAAGGCAGATGGGACAACGCTCTGGATGGAGCATACTACGAATGGAACGGTCGCGGCCAGTTCAACAGTCTCTACGAGATATATGACTACCCTGTTCTTTACGAGAGGAACAGCAGTAAGAAGTATGCAAACCAGACCAACATCATCCCTGGTATGTACAAGATCGATGACCGCAACGGTGACGGAGTCATCACTTCAGCCGACCGGTACTATTCATGGAAAGAGGGCAATCCGCCACTCCAGTTCGGTTTGATGCTCTTCCTCGAATACAAGAACTTCGACCTCAGCGCCACTTTCAACGGTGCAGCCCTTTGCCATAAGGAAATGGAGTTGTCTGGAGGTATGGGATATGGTTATTACAAAACGTTCTACACCTACCATATGGACCATTATACCCTTGCTGACGGTTTCACGGATCCTCGTGACCCTAACTCAAAATGGGTAGCCGGCTACTGGCCTGCGCTCGCACCGGCTACGAAGTATAACGACAAGTCTTCCAACGGTACGTACCGTTACACTCAGCCATATACCTGGCT
>JAFWPT010000113.1 GCA_017509375.1 Bacteroidales bacterium
CAGACGTGTGCTCTTCCGATCTAGCCCTCCGCTCCCATTCGGAAGCCGTTTGGATTGAGACAGAAAAGCCCCTCGGCATCGAACAGGTACAAGCTGCGCTTGCGGCGGCTCCGGGAGTTGTGCTTCAGGATGACCCGGCCAGCAAGACCTACCCCATGCCCCTTTTCACGGGAGGTAAGGACGATATTTATGTGGGACGCGTGCGCAAAGACCTGGCTAACGACAACGGCATCACCCTTTGGTTGTCTGGCGACCAGATCAAGAAAGGCGCAGCCTTGAACGCCGTCCAAATTGCAGAATTCCTATTAAGCAGACAATAATGCTGACAGTATCTGAACGAGCCCAGTCAATGCCGGCTTCCGCCATACGCAAGCTGGTGCCCTACTCCGAAGCGGCCGAAGCTTCCGGTGTGAAAGTTTACCACTTAAATGTCGGAGCACCGGACATCAAATCTCCGGATTGTGCAAGCCAGGCGATACAGCAACGCAGTGCATCCCTGCACCATGTTTCATACACCCATTCGGCAGGCTTGATGGAACTGCGTAAAGCGATGACAGACAAGTATTACCATAAAATTGGAATAGATATCGACCCGTCTCGCCTGCTGGTGACGGTAGGAGGCAGTGAAGCTTTTGCATCCGCCATGCAGATTGCTGCCGGCCCCGGGGATGAAATCATTGTGGTCGAACCTTTCTACACCAATTACAATACTTACGCTTTTCTTAACGGCATTACTTTGAAGGCCGTCCATTCAGACATACGAGAAGGCTTCAAAGTACCGGAAATCAGCGAGTTCGAAAAGCTTTTAAGTCCCAGGACCAAGGCAGTTCTGCTTAGTAACCCGTGCAATCCTTCCGGCAAGCTTTTCACTAAAGAAGAAATGCTGCAGCTGGGCGCTTTCTGCAAAAAGCACGATTTGTTTTTGATTTGCGATGAAGTTTACCGCGAATTCTGCTATACTCAGGAAGCATATTTCAGCGCCATGCAGATTCCAGGATGCGAACAGAATGTTATACTGGTAGATTCCGTCTCCAAGCGCTACAATCTTTGCGGCGCCCGCATAGGATGTATAGTATCCCGAAATCAGGAAGTAATGGCCTGCGCCCTCAAATATGCCCAGGCCCGTTTGTGTCCCCCTTTGCTCGGCCAGTATGCTGCTTTGGGCGCGCTCGACACCCCGGAAGAGTATTTCAGGGACGTACGTGAAGAATATATCAGGCGTCGCGACTGTGTACTGGACGCACTCAACGCCATGCCGGGAGTATTCTCCCCTGTCCCCTACGGGGCTTTCTATACCGTAGCTGAACTGCCGGTAGATGATGCTGAAGCGTTCGCCAAATGGCTGCTTACAGATTTCCGGATGGATAACGAGACCCTGATGATCACTCCTGCGGCTTCATTCTACAAGACAGTCGGCGCCGGACGAAGGCATGCGCGCATCGCTTATGTACTTGAAGTTCCCCAATTGCTCCGGGCAATGGACATCCTTGCCGAAGCATTGAAACAGTATAATAATGTCTGAAGAAATTAACCTTGTATCCGACCTTGCGCTTATCCTGATAGCCGCAGGTATTTTCACTGTAATTTCCAGGGCTCTTAAGCAACCGCTTATACTCGGCTACATCATAGCCGGTTTCCTTATTAGTCCCCATCTCGGAATATTCCCCGCAATCACCAGCACGGAATCCGTAAAGCAATGGTCCGAACTGGGAATCATCTTCCTGCTCTTTGCTCTCGGCCTGGAATTCAGCTTCAAGAAACTGCTCAAGGTCGGCAGCAGTGCACTTATTACATGCGGCACCAACTGCATCGGGATGTTCATAGTCGGAATTACCGTGGGCAATGCCCTCGGCTGGACGATGATGGAGAGTATCTTCCTTGGCGGCCTTCTGTCGATGAGCTCCACTACCATCATCATAAAGACCTTCGATGACCTCGGACTGAAGCAGAAACCTTATGCCGGTTTGGTCTTCGGAGTCCTTGTAGTAGAGGACTTGGTGGCCGTTTTGCTAATGGTTCTCTTGTCCACCCTTGCC
>JAFWPT010000114.1 GCA_017509375.1 Bacteroidales bacterium
ACTACAGCATCTCCCGCGTAGAGCCTCCCAAACTTATGGAGTACGAAGAAGGAGGCCCCGTCCGCAGCACCTACCGGCTTGACGAGGGCTACTACCTTCTGAGCTCCGGGAACCGGATGGTGGACGGGAGCGCACTGGTCCATCTTGAATTCTTCAATATCGAGGCGGGGCGGGAGCTGGTTCTGCCGCTCCTGCTCCGGACTTCGGACGAAAAGCTGAATGTAATAGGGACGATGGATGTGGAGGCCCCCTTCCTGCCTTCCGGAGCTTCCGCTACCAAGAGCCTTCTGAGCGCGACCGGAAGGGGATATTTCCTGCTGGTGCTGGCAGGAGGCAAGACGGAGCCGCTGTCACATGCCCTGCGCGAACTGCAGGCCGCATCCGGCGACATCAACGCCTGGGGGCGCCCGGTGGTGCTGCTTGGCGGGCCGTCTCCCGAAGGCCTGGAGCATGTGATTACCGGTACCGATCCGGACGGACGTATAGCGGCGATGCTTGCGGGTGAGTCGTACCGCGACGCTATGCCTCTGGTTGCCGTGGCCGACAGTTTCGGCCGTATCCTTTATCTGTCGAAATCGTACAATACTTCGCTCGCTGCGGACCTCCGCAGGGTAATCTCCCAATGCCGATGAGTTACCGCAGGGAAGCGTGCTGCTGCAGTCTGGACGACGTGATTGCAGCCGGCAGGACAGGAGCCTGCCGCATCGAGCTGTGCGAACAGCTGGAGATAGGAGGCGTAACTCCTTCCGAAGAGTTTCTACGCGACACCATGGATGCCTCGGAACTGCCTGTAAATGTGCTGGTACGGCCTCGGGGAGGGAATTTCTTCTATAGCGAAGCGGAGGTGCAGCAGATGATGGAAAGCATACGACTCTGCCGCCGGCTCGGGGTGAACGGGGTGGTCATCGGTGCCCTCACCCCCGGAGGCTCTGTTGACCTGCCGCTGATGCGGCGGCTGATGGCGGAAGCCCGCCCCCTGTCCGTAACCTTCCACAGGGCTTTCGACGTGTGTGCCGAGCCGGTATCGGCCCTGGAGGACATTATCGCTCTAGGGTGCGACCGGCTGCTGACGTCAGGACACGCTGCAAACGCTTTCGAGGGCAGGTATTTCATAGGGCGGCTTGTGGCACAGGCATCCGGGCGCATAGTTATAATGGCGGGATGCGGAGTACGCCCCGGTAATATAAGGCAGATATCGGCGGCCTCGGGAGCGCCTGAATACCATAGCTCTTTTATATCGGAAAACTGGCCGTAGAAGGCGCCCGGACCGTGCTGAAGCGGGGCGCAGGGGCGCTCAGGCCAGGTCTCCGAAGTCTTCGGAAGTGGCCGAAGGGAACCACTCGGACAGCTTGGCACGTGCTTTTGTCTTGACCTCGGCGGATATCGACGACGCCACGTATGCTACTGCCGCTATCAGTGCCGCCCAGTCGTCGGCTAGTCCTGCGAACGGGAGAAAGTCGGGGAGAATGTCTGCCGGCAGAATGAGATAGCCGAGGGCGCCGGCAATTACTGCCTTGTATTTCTTCGGAGTAGCCGGGTCGGTCAGGGCATAGAAGAGCACGAGGGCGTAGTAAACGACCTTCACTCCCGCTTTTCCGGCAATGCGGCTGAGTTTCTTCCAGAATGCGCCTTCGGAATAATGCCTCTCGTACTTTGTAAGTTCGTTCGATGTAGGGGTCTTATCTGCCATGGTTATTTCTGATTGTTTTTGGGAAGCCGCTTGCTCTTGCGCAGGGCTTCGTTGATAATCCACTGGAGCTGACCGTTGATGCTGCGGAACTCGTCCGCAGCCCAACGCTCAAGAGCCTCCATTGTATTGGCGTCAATGCGGAGGACGAAGCTTTTGGAGCTTTCTTTTTCCTTCGCCATGCTAGTATATGCTGCCGGAGTTCACGACGGGCTGTGCCGGCTCGTCACCGCACAAGACCACGAGGAGATTGCTTACCATGGCGGCCGTGCGCTCGTCGTCCAGATCCACAACACCCTCGCGCTTAAGCTTGTCCAGGGCCATTTTTACCATGCTCACGGCGCCGTCCACAATCTTTTCCCTGGCTGCGATGATGGCGTCTGCCTGCTGGCGGCGGAGCATTACGGCGGCGATTTCAGGGGCGTATGCCAGGTAGTTGATGCGGGCCTCGGTAACCAGGATGCCGGCCATCGACAGGCGGTCGTTGAGGGTGCGCACAAGTTCCTCATTTATCTGGTCGGCATTGCTTCGAAGGGTAAGAGCATCCTCGCTGTCGGCATTGTCGTATGAGTAGCAGCCTGCAACCTGGCGGAGGGCGGCGTCGCTCTGCACGCGTACGAAGTTTTCGAAGGCTTGGGAAAGCTGGCTTGCCGTGGTGCCTACCTTGCCGGGAGCTGAAGGGGCAAGTGATTGGCTGTCAATCTCAAAGAGTGCCTTGTAGGTGTCTTTGAGTTTCCATACCAGCACCATGCCTATCATGACAGGGTTGCCGGACTTGTCGTTTACTTTTATAGGATCCGGGTTGAGGTTGCGGGCGCGGAGGCTCACGGATTTCTTGCTCATCAGCGGGTTAACCCAGAAAAAGCCGGTACGGGAGAAAGTGCCGCGGTACTTTCCGAAAAACACCATTACCTTGGCTTCGTTGGGTTCCTGCTTAATAAATCCGTTGATGGCAATGCAGGCAAATACCATCAAGAGAGCACCGGGAATAGCGAACAGAGCACTAGAATCTGCAAGAATAAAACAGTAGATAGATGCAGCGAATATGGCCAGGAGCACGAAGAAGCAAATGAAACCATTGATTACAAAGCCCTTGTAGGAGAATTCTTTATTATCCATAATGATATTATTTTGATATCACAAATGAACGAAGAATTGTTGACATTTGCAAATAATGGTGAAAAATTATTCAGCTTCAGGGCCTGTCGCCGCCACGGGGCGCCTTCCCGCTTCGCGGGCCCCTTCCCTTTTCGGGAGCCAAAGGTCCCGCGGCGGCATCCCGGCCCCGAAGCTACCAGTAGCCGGGAACACCGGAGGGCTGTTTTGTTCCCGGTTGCGGCATATTGACCTCCTCTGGGAACACAGGAGTCCGTTTTTGTTCCCGTCAGCGGCCGTGGGGAAAGTAGTTGTGCAGATTTATTGCAGACAGACTATTTCTGGGGGGGCGTACGTTCGAAGAAAAGTAAAAAGTCGCTTAGCGACCGGCCGGAGGCCGAGAATGCCCTTGGGGGCCGCCGCGTGAGCGGCCGTGGGGGAAATAGCTGTACAGATTTATTGCAGACAGACTATTTCTGGGGGGC
>JAFWPT010000115.1 GCA_017509375.1 Bacteroidales bacterium
GCCACTGATGGCCGTACACGGGGCCCAGGTCGCCGTTCTCGTCGGCCCATTCATCCCATATGCTCACTCGGTTGTCGTGCAGGTACTTGATGTTGGTATCCCCCGCAATGAACCAGAGGAGCTCGTGGATAATGGAACGGAGGTGCACTTTCTTGGTGGTCAGCAGGGGAAAGCCCTCGCTGAGGTCGAAGCGCATCTGGTAGCCGAATACGCTCTGGGTGCCTACGCCGGTGCGGTCGCTCTTGATGACGCCGTGCTCACGGATGTGCCGAAGTAAATCGAGATATTGTTTCATAAAGTATCTATGAATGCAAGAACCTTTTCGGTGGGGGCGTCTTTCATGATGACGCGTTTGGATGAATCGAGCAGATACAGCGACGGGATGGCCCTTATGTCGAAGGCGCCGCTGTCGCGCAGCGAGAAGGTGTAGTCGTATCCGTTGATCCAGCACGACGGATAGTTGGGCGAGTATTCACGCCACTTGGACACTTCCTCGTCGATGTAAATGTTCACGATGGAGAGTTTCTTGTCGGAGATCAGCCACTCAATATTCCCCCTTGACATGACGTCCTTTATTATGCCTTTGCAAGACTCGCAGCCGGGGTTGCTGAAGAAGAGCATGGTATAGTCGGCCTTGACGGCGTACAACGTGCCCTTGTGCCCGTTAACGTCTTTGTAGCGAATGTCGGGCACTTTGGAGCCGTAAGGGTTGGTCTTGCACATCTTCAGCTCGTAATTGTATGCGTTCCTCATGTCCTCGCGTGTGAAGCTGCTCTTGGACATTGCCTCCACGAAGGGAAGGTAAAGATCCTCGTCACGCAACGGGGAATTGGGGTCGTACAAATAGCGGGACACCATTTCGGTAAGACGCAGGTAGGTATGTGCCGACGTGTCCGCCTGCTGTTTTGCTTCAATCTTGTCGAAGAACTTCTGCACGCTCTTCTGAGCCTTCTTGAGAGGCTTGAGGTCGTCGGGCGTAGAGGTGGCCTTAATGTTGGAAAGTATCTGGATATAATTGGCCAGGGCCTGCTCGACGCTCCCGTCGCCGATGCCCAGAATGGCATCGGGCGTTGTGGCGCCTTCTCTGTCGAGGAACGAATCCCAGTAGTGCTCAAGCACATAGTCGGTGCGCAGCTGCTCGTCGTCACCGAAAACGCTCGGCACTGTAACGGCCGGGAATATGGAGGTCGGAGCCTCCGCCTCGGAGGGGGCTTCACCCGCCGGCTCGTCTGAGGATGGTATTTCGGAAGGGACCTGCTCCCCGCTGTCCTTGGCCCCGGGGCCGCTTTTCTGCGGGCCGTTGCAGGCGGCGAGGCCCAGGCAGAGCATTGCGGCAATGAAGTAAGACAATCTTCTTCTCATATCACACAAAGATATAAAACTTCGTTTGAATTGTCATAGGAAAGTCCTATTTTGCGGAACAAAAATAAACCTGCTATGAAAACGCTTCTGTCTTTTCTGTTCCTGGCCATGTGCGCCGCTCCCCCCGACAGCCTGCTGCTGGTAAGCTGGAATGTCGAGAACTTCCTTGACTATCGTACCGACACCACCGGACGCTACACCGCCGGCCGGTTCTACACCAACTGCAATGCCGTGAGCAAGACGCTGCTGCTGATAGCCGAGCGCTTCGGGCGCCTGCCCGATGCAGTGGCCCTCACAGAGGTAGGAGACCGCTTTGTGCTGGAACGCCTGCTGGGCAGCACTCCCCTCCGTAAGCTCGACTATGCCATCGTCCATTACGAGTCGCCCGACCGGCGCGGCATCGACTGCGCCCTGCTGTACCGCCGCTCTGTCCTGAAACTCCGCCGCTCTACGCCCAAGCACCTTG
Organism: Bacteroidales bacterium; assembly: GCA_017509375.1. The sequence continues at coordinate 1,829 of JAFWPT010000115.1, forward strand.
TAGACAGCGGCGGAGCGGTGATGCGCACGC
>JAFWPT010000116.1 GCA_017509375.1 Bacteroidales bacterium
AAAAGAGCTCCTGGCCCTGTTCTCAAAGGATATCAAGCAGATGACCATCACCCAGGGCATGGTGCTGATGAGGCTGGTGGACCGAGAATGCGGCATGAGCCCCTACGGCATCATAAAGGAGTACGAAGGCGGCTTTGCGGCAAACTTCTGGCAGATAATAGCCAAACTTTTCGACCACGACCTCAAGGCCAGGTACGACCCCGAAGGGAAAGACAAAAAGATCGAAGAGCTGGTGCAGATATGGGACAGCGGCAAGTGGGAACAGTTCTATTACTCCATCTTCTGGGAAGCTCCGCCAAAGGTGGTAATCAAGCAAGACCACCTCAATTCCGAGGTAAAGAAGAAGTCCCAGACCAAAAAGAGACGCTGAACCGTAAGAGCTTATCCCACAATAAGTTCCGAAGACTCGGCATCGAAACGCGCATGGGGAGTACCACCCTTGATCCAGTCCATCAGGATTATGAGGCGGGCGCCGGTAGGCAGGGCCATGTCCACAGCATTGTGATAGTGGCCGAAGATGAAATAGTCCACGTGCACCTGGGAAGACTGCTCAAGAGCGAATTTGTACAGAGGTTCCGACTCCCCCTTGAAACGGTAGGCGTCGTGCTTCCTGCGCTTGCCCCCGGACCATCCGGTGCCCAGGCGATAAGCCAGCCACGGGTGCAGCAGACTGAATAGCCACTGCACGAACCGGCTGGTAAACAAACGGTTAAGGAAACGGTAACTAAAGCTTCCGCCACCCAGGCCGTCGCCGTGCCCAAGGCAGAAAGTCTTGCCCCCGATTTCTACAAGCTGCGGCTGGGTGCAGCGCTTCATTCCCAAACTTTCGAAAAAAGAGAAGCACCACAAGTCGTGGTTGCCAGGGAAAAAATACACCTGCACTCCGGCGTCCATCAGGGCTATCAGTTCCGCCAGCACCCGCGCCCCTTCCCTGGGGACGACATCACGATACTCATACCAGAAGTCCCATATATCTCCCAGCAGGTACAACGCCCTGGACTCGCGCGGAATGGCTTTCAGGAAGGCCACAAAACGCCGTTCCCGCTCTGCCGGATCAGCGGTAAGCAGGCCCAGATGAACGTCGGAAACGAACCAGACCAGCGAGCGTTCTTCCATTATACCAGGAAAATCAAAACGGCAAGGCCTACAAGGGCGCAATATAAACCGAACCACTTAAGCTGAGCCTTGCGCACGAGGGCGATCATAACCTTGCAGGCGAAGAAACCGGACGCGAATGCGGCTACAAAACCCACAAGCAAGGGCACGATACCTATGGAAGAAGCCGACATATCCCCTCCCACTATATCCAGAAACGCTTCGCCCAGGATGGGGACAAGCACCATGAGGAACGAGAACTGGGCCATATTTTCGCGCTTGACCCCGCAAATCAGACCGGTGCTGATGGTGGTACCGGAACGGGAAAGGCCGGGGATTACGGCAAAGGCCTGGCCTATGCCGACTACGAAAGCCTGCCAGAACGAGATGCCGTTACGAGCCTGCGCAACAGCTTTACCGTCAGACTGTTCCGCCGCTTTACGGGAGCGTGCCTTCCAGTCCGAGAAAGTAAGCAGCATAGCCGTCACTATCAGAGCTAGCCCCACTATAAGCATGGAATCGAAAGCCGATTCCACGGCATCCTTGAAAAACACTCCGACCACGAGCACCGGAAGCATCGACAGGCAAATTTTGGCTATATAATCCGTCTCGTCGTTGTACTTGAACTTGAACAAGCCGCACAGCAGGCGCCATATTTCCTTTCGGAACACCAGAATGGTGGCCAATACAGTGGCTGCATGCACCGTAACCTCGAACACCAAATCACCGGAGCTTTCCACTCCGAGCAGGGCCCTGCCTATCGCCAGATGTCCGCTGCTGCTTACCGGCAGGAATTCCGTAAGACCTTGTACAAGGCCGAGCAACAAAGCTTGAAACCAACTCATCTTATCTTACTTTTCATCCTCAAACTTTCCCATTATGGCGATTATCTCCACCACTATACCTATAAGGATGACCAGCGGGGCCGCCACCAGGCGCCGCCAGTCGAACATTGCGTAGTTGAACACATTAGGATCGGGGCTGAAGCCGCCCATCATAAGGACGTAACCGGCCACCATAACCAAAAGCCCGGCGAGCAGCAGCCGGATACCCTTGCGGGACATTGCCATCTTTTTCTCCATATCAATAATATAAGCGGTCTCTGTCAAGAGAGACCAGTTTATTCACAACGAAATACGTGCTGAGCAGGCAAATGAGCACGCCGCATACCACCACGACTCCAGCCACCAGCAGCAAAGAGCGCAGATCGAACACCGAAAACAGCTGGGGGAACGAACGGCGCAGCAATACCAGCACGCCGCCCAGTACGGCGATTGCCAGCAACGCAGAAATCAAGCCCTGGGCCAGGGCGCCACGCATAAACGGACGGCGTATGAAAGCCCTGGTAGCGCCCACCAGCTGCATGGTATGCACGGTGAAGCGACGGGAGAATACGTTCAAACGTACCGTATTGTTAATCAGCACGAAAGAAATGAAGAGCATGAGCAGGATGAAGACTCCGAGCACAATGGAAATCTTTGCCAGATTGTCGTTCAGGGCCTCCACAAGGTTTTGCTGATACTCCACTTCGGCCACATACTGCGAGGCACCGAGCGTGCGGCGCACGAAAGCTACGCTGTCGGCAGACACATAGTCCGCCTTCAGGGAAATATCCAGGGACAAAGGCACCGGAGAAGTCTCGAACACGCTAAGGAAATCCTTGCCGAGCATCTCCTCCAGTTCGGCGGTACCCTCTTCTCGCGTTACCAGATGCGTACTTTTTATAAAGGGAAAGGTCTCGGCCGACTTTTGGTACTCCAGGGCCTGCTCCTCCGTAACATCCTGCTTCAGAATCACGGAGAGCTGCATGTTCTCCTTGAAATAGTCGGATACGGAGCGGGCGTTTACTATCAACAAAGCGGCCACGCCGATCAGGAGAAGCACAAGACTGATGCTTATTATGCTGGAAGCGTAGGCATTACGCAGCCTTCGGCGGATTATTTTGTTTTCCTCTTTTGACATATTCTCCCAAATTGACTTCAAAGATAGTGAATTATCAATATTTCAAAAAAAATTCTTACCTTTGTGGAAATGGCACAAACTGTTAAGAGAGTACTTTTCGTGAACTCCGAGATGCTTCCCTATCTCCCGGAGTCACCCATCGCCGGCATTGCCAGACAACTTCCCCAAAGTATACAGGAGCAGAAGAAGGAGATTCGTTGCTTCATGCCAAGGTACGGCTTCATCAACGAGCGCAAAAACCAGTTGCACGAAGTCATCCGCCTGTCCGGAATGAACATCATCATTTCCGACGTGGATCACCCGCTCATCATCAAGGTGGCCTCCATCTCAGCTGCGCGTATTCAAGTATATTTCATTGATAATGAGGACTATTTCCGCCGCAAGCAGATGTTCTGCGACGCCGACGGCAAGTTCTTTGAAGACAACGACGAACGGGCGATTTTCTATGCCCGCGGCGTACTTGAAACTACCAAGAAGCTCCGCTGGGCCCCCGATATCATCCACTGCCACGGATGGATTTCCCACCTGCTTCCAGCATACCTCAAAAAAGCTTACAAAGACGACCCGATATTCTCCTCCAGCAAAGTCGTACTTTCCCTATACGACGATATTCCAGGTGCGGAGTTCCGTCCGGACTTCGCCCGGAAAGCCGCTTTCGGCGGGCTTGGAGCCGAAGATCTGCCCTTCCTTAAGAAGCCGGATGGCATAAATCTTGCTAAAACCGCCATCCAGTACGCCGACGGCATAATTCTCGGTTCGACCGAGCCGGATTCAAATCTGCTGAAGTATGCCAAGTCCCGCAAACTGCCAGTACTTGACTACAACCCGAAAGCTATTGAAGACGGAAGCTACATCGACGCGTACAACGCTTTTTACGACACTATCTGACACGATGAAATTTTCTTTTCCTGCCATAGCGGCGGCCGTACTGTGCTGCCTGTCTTGTGTGGAAATCGATCCGGGTCTGGGCGGAAGCTTGATTCCGACGGACCAGACATATACCATACACCCTACCGAAGCCGCCCTGCCTTACGGTGCAGTGCTGCAGCAGCCGGCCGACTCCCTCTCCGGTTTTTCCCAGACACGCATCACGCTGGGTGCCGTGAGGGACAACAAATTCGGCCTTACGACCCGTTCCTGCGCCCTCACGCTCGTACCTGCTGCGGATACGCTGGACTTCGGCAACCTTGCCGCAGCCAAGATAGTCAACTTCCACTTTGCAGCCGCTCACGACACCGTTTCCGTGCCGGACCAAAGCCAGAAGCACATTCTGCAGAACGTGAACGTTTACTCCCTTGCCGAGCCCATGCGCCCGGGAAGGGACTACAACTGCAACGGCAACACCCTGAAAGTAGACTACAGCAAGCCCATCGTGAACGGCAACCCGGTGATAAACGGGACCGACTCGCTGAGCTTCGATTTCACCGAGGAATACGCACGGCGCTTCCTGAGCATCACCCAGGAGGACCTTGGCGACTTCGGAAAATACAGCAAGAAGATTCCGGGCATCCACCTGTCCACCGACGCCCCGCTGAACGAAGGCGGACGCATCAACATCTTCGAGCTGCAGGTCGGATATGATTCCGAGGTGCAATACGTCCTCGGCAACTATGCAAAACTCAGCCTGAAATGCGATTACGACTATGACGGGGTGGCGGAAAAAGACACCACTTTCTTCTTCGCGTTCGGGCTAACCGACTTCGTAAAACTGGATTCCCTGTTCACCGACTCCAACACCAAACGCGGCAGTTACCCCGAATACTGCCTCAACCTTACGGGGCACGAGAGCCGCAGCATGGCCGGACCTGCCGGGGAGACCATCGCTATTGAAGGCGGAGGAGGCCTCAAGCCGCTTGTGTCCGCTGTGGAACTCAAGCATCTGGCCGAGTCCATGATTCTCGAACAGGGCGGAGAGCCCACAGGAGCCGTTATCAACAAAGCCAGCCTTATCTTCCCCTTCCGCTTCCCCGACAATTACCTGGACATGGAGCGCTACCCGTACATGCTGTCTCCCACTTGCCGCATAAGGCAGAACGACACCACGGTAGTGTTCGCCGTACTCACCGACGCAAGCTCTGCGGATGAGAACCAAGGCATAGTGAACCGCAGCACCCTCCGTTACGAGCCGGACATCACCTACCATCTCCAGGAGCTCCTCAAAATTCACGAGACACCGGTATCGGGAGAAAGCGACATAGACATCATGAAACGCCGGAAACTGCTCGGCGGAGAATATGATATTTGGCTGATAATCAACGCACATGAGGTCACCAAGACCAGTTCGGAGTCGGATTCCAGCCTGAGCGACTACTATCAGATGCTGATGTACCAGCAGTACTACAACAACATGTACTACGGCGGTTACGGCGGATATGGTTACGGGTATGGGGGCTACGGATACGGCGGTTACGGCGGATATGGCTACGACCCCTATTCCAACTACTATAACTACTACCTCATGGCCAGCATGTACGGAAACTCAGGAACCACCGAATCGGCACAGGACGTACTGGACAAAGACCGCTATTACTGCGCAGAACTTTATGGTCCGAAGTACCCTGACGCAAGCCTGAGGCCTGTCTTCAAACTGACTTTCTCAATTCCTAAGAAAGAACAGTAAAAAATAGTTATTACACTATTATATTAATTAGTAAAAAATGATTACTTTTGCGAACTGCCGGTACAAACCGGCACTTTGCAAAAGTAATTAACTAATGACCAATAAACACGAACTCTCATTCTGGCAGATGTTCAACCTCAGCTTCGGATTCTTCGGAGTCCAGATAGCTTATGCGCTGCAAAGCGCCAACATCAGCCGTATTTTCGCAACCCTCGGAGCCGACCCTCACCAACTGTCTTTCTTCTGGATTCTTCCGCCCCTTATGGGAATGATAGTACAGCCTCTCATCGGCAAATGGTCAGACCGCACATGGACCCGTATGGGCCGTCGCAAGCCTTACCTGCTGGTAGGTGCCATAGTTGCGGTGCTCGTGATGATTATGCTCCCCAATGCCGGGAGTTTCAACTTATCAACAGCCTGGATATTCCTGGGCCTGAACGCGGCGATGTGGTTCGGTCTCTTCTCCCTCATTTTCCTGGACACTTCCATCAACGTGGCCATGCAACCGTTCAAGATGATGGTGGGCGATATGGTGGGCGAACGCCAGAAGGCAGAGGCCTACAGCATCCAGAGTTTCCTGTGCAACGCCGGCAGCCTGGTGGGCTACCTCTTCCCCATCTTCTTCACCTGGATAGGCATAGCCAACACGGCCCCGGAGGGAGTGGTGCCGGACAGCGTCATCTACAGTTTCTACGTAGGCGCCGCAATCCTTATCCTTTGCGTGCTCTATACCTTCATGAAAGTGAAGGAGATTCCGCCCAAGGAGTACGCCGAGTTCCACGGAATAGACCCCGCCAAGGCTGAAAACAAAGAAAGCGAAGGCCTGTTCAAGCTGCTTGTAAAGGCCCCGCGTACCTTCTGGACAGTGGGCCTGGTGCAATTCTTCTGCTGGGCTGCCTTCCTGTACATGTGGACATACACCAACGGAGCCATCGCACGCAATTGCTGGAACACCACGGACGTAGCTTCCGCAGACTACCAGGCCGCAGGCAACTGGGTAGGCGTCCTCTTCGCCGTCCAGGCCGTAGGTTCCATTCTGTGGGCCCTCATAATACCTCGCTTCAAGAATCTTAAGACAGCTTACGTGGTGAGCCTTCTGGCTGGTGCCGCAGGCTTCGCCAGCGTGATGTTCATCCACAACCAGTACCTGCTCTTCGCCAGCTACTTCCTCATCGGTTTCGCCTGGGCGGCCATGCTGGCGCTGCCTTTCACCTTCCTCACCAATGCCCTGGAAGGCAATCCCTACATGGGCAGCTACCTCGGCCTGTTCAACTGCACCATCTGCCTTCCTCAGATCGTGGCGGCCGCTACCGGCGGACTGGTCATAGGGCTGGTGGGCGGCAGCCAGGGAGTCATGCTCCTGCTTGCAGGCGTGTTCCTGGTAATCGGGGCGTGCTGCGTGAGCCTGGTCAAGACCAAATAGACCTTATTCTACATTCACTAACCAAAAATATCTAACTACACTCTAAATGAAAAGGATTATTACTGCAGTAACTATCTTGTTTTTCAGCTTGATAGCTACTTCCGTATCCGCCCAGAACGGATACCGGATCAAAGGAGTCGTAGTCGATTCACAGGGGCCGGTAATCGGTGCCACCGTCATGGAAAAAGGCACCACCACCGGATCCCCGACCGGACTCGACGGCGATTTCGATTTGACCGTTTCCAGTGCTGATGCAATAGTGGAAGTCAGTTGCATCGGTTATTCAAGCCAGACTTTCGCCGCACGCAACCTGCCGGCCACCATCCTGCTCGTGGAGGACACCGAGTTCCTTAGCGACGTCGTGGTCATCGGCTACGGTACCGTCAAGAAGAGCGATCTCACCGGCTCCGTTTCCACGGTAAAGGCCGACCAGCTCACTAAGGGCGTCGCCACTTCACCTTCTTCCCTGCTTATGGGCAAGAGCGCCGGTGTCGTGGTTACCGCTGGTGACGGCCAACCCGGCTCCAGCAACACCATCCGTATCCGCGGCGGCTCTTCCCTGAAGGCCAACAACGACCCTCTCGTGGTCATCGACGGCCTTCCCATTTCGGAAGTCGGCCTCAGCGGCGTATCGGACCAGCTTTCTTCCATCAACCCCAGCGACATCGAGACCTTCACCGTGCTGAAGGACGCCTCCGCAACCGCAATCTACGGTTCCCGCGCTTCCAACGGCGTTATCATCATCACCACCAAGAAGGGCAGCAAGTTCGACAACGCAGTACACGTGGACTTCGATTTCACCGGTTCCATGAGCCAGAACACCAGGTATCTGGATGTCCTCACCGCCGATGAACTCCGCCAGGTAATGGCCGACCGCTACGGCAAGGACAGCGAAGCCTACGCTATGCTCGGCGATGCCAACACCGACTGGCAGAAGGAAATCTTCCAGCTCGCCAGGACCCTGGAAGGCAACGTTTCCGTGAGCGGCAAGGTAGGCAAGAGCAACAATTTCTACATGCCTTACCGCGTTTCCCTGGGCTATCACAACCAGGACGGTACCCTGAAGACCAGCAACCTCACCCGTGAGACCGTGGCCCTCAGCCTCAACCCCGTGCTGCTTGACGAACACCTGTCCGTCACCCTCAACGGCAAGGGCATGAACATGGATAACCGCTTCGCCAACGCCGGTGCAATAGGCGCCGCAGTAAAATACGACCCTACCAAGCCCGTACTTGATCCCAACGGCCTCAACGGCTACAGCTGGTGGAACTATGGCAAGGGCACATTCACGGTGGACAACTGCAACACCATGGCAGGCCAGAACCCCGTTGCCCTCATCAACGACAAGATCGACCTCTCCAACGCCCTGCGCTTCGTGGGCAACGCCCAGTTTGATTACAAGGTGCACGGCTTCGAAGACCTGAGGTTCAACCTCAACCTCGGTCTGGATACCTCCCGTTCCAATGGTAAAGTGGATGTAGCGCCCGACACCGAGCAATCCATGCACAGCACAGCTCAGCAGGCAAACAACCACGCCTCCGGCTACCACAGCAACTACAACCAGATCAAGAACGACCAGACCCTCGAACTGTACGCCGACTACAGCCACGACTTCGACAAGCACTTCGTGGACGTGATGGCCGGTTATTCCTGGGCTCACTACTATTACGAGAATTTCAACGAGACCTACAAGGCCGACAAAACCCCTTCTACGGATCCCTCGTACTATCTGTCCAAGCCGAACACCTTCAAGACCGAATACTTCCTGGTTTCATTCTTCGGACGTGCCAATTACAGCTTCGACAACCGCTACCTCATCACGGCTACCCTCCGTGCCGACGGTACTTCCCGCTTCGCCAACAACAAGTGGGGTATCTTCCCTTCCGTCGCCGCAAGCTGGAATATCAAGAATGAAGATTTCCTCAAGAGCATCGATCCTCTCTCCGCCCTCAAGCTCCGCTTGTCCTGGGGCCAGACCGGCCAGCAGGATCTCAATGCAGGCAACTACCCTTCACTGGCAACTTACACCTACAACACAGACGCCTGTATGTATCCTTTCGGCGGCAGCTTCGTGACTCCTCTCACTCCCGACGGATACAACGCGGACCTCAAGTGGGAAACTACCACCACCTATAACGCAGGACTCGACTGGGGCTTCATCGGCGACCGTATCACAGGCTCCTTCGACGTGTACAAGCGTTTCACCAAGGACCTCCTCAACTGGACTCCCGTGGCCGCAGGCGCCAACCTTACCAACTATCTGAACGCCAATATAGGCGACCTCGAGAACTTCGGCGTGGAGTTTGAACTCAACACAATTCCCGTGGAGACCAATGACATGAGCTGGAGGGTAGGTTTCAATGCCGCTTACAACAACACCAAGATCACCCGCCTCACCACAGACGACGAGCGTGAAGATTACTTCGGCGTGGAGACCGGCGGCATATCCGGAGGAAGCGGAAATACGGTCCAGGTTCACCAGACCGGCCATGCTCCCAACTCCTTCTATGTGTACCAGCAGATTTATGACACCGACGGCAAGCCCATCGAGGGTGCCTACGCAGACCGCAACAACGACGGCAAAGTGGACCAGAAGGATAAATACTGCTTCCACAGCGCAGCTCCGGACTGGACCTTCGGTCTCAACACCCAGTTCACCTGGAAGAACCTCACTATAGCGGCAAGCGCCCATGCAAACATAGGCAACTATGTGTACAACAATGTGATGAGTGACGGTGACCTGCTTACCGACCTGTCCACCAACAACTTCATCAACAACCGCTACAGAACGGCTCCCGTACACAATTTCAACAACTTCGCACAGTACTGGTCCGACATGTACGTGACCGACGCTTCCTTCCTGAAGCTCGACAACATCACGGTACAGTACGCATTCCCCAAGCTTCTCCCCGTAGGAGAGCGCTTCATAGGTGCAAGTTTCTTCGCATCCGTCAACAATGTGGCGTGCCTCACCGGCTACCAGGGCATCGACCCGGAAATCTTCTCCGGAATCGACAACAACATGTACCCTCGTCCCCGCACCTACATCCTTGGTCTCAAATTCAATTTCTAATATCTGACACAATATGAAAAAGATTAAATTCATAGCCATGGCAGCTGCTGCCCTCGTTGCAGCCGGCTCCCTCAATTCTTGTGTCGGTGACCTCGACGTAACTCCTATCGACCCCAATACCGTTCTTCCCCAGGACGTACTCAACAACCAGGACGCTTTCACAAGCCTGCTTGCAAAGTGCTACCAGGGCCTGTCAAGCTCTTCTTCACACGGCCAGGACGGTGGTCCTGACATCAGCGGCGTTGACGGCGGCTTCGGCCAGTACATGCGCGCGCTTGTAAATATGGAGGAGCTTCCCACCGACGTGCTGACTTGCTGCTGGAACGACGGCAACCTCTTCGATATCCACCACATGTCGTGGAACTCATCGAACGAGTTTTCCCTCAGTATGTACTATCGTATTTTCTTCCAGATAAGCCTCTGCAACGAGTTCATCCGCCAGTCCCAGAACACCAAGATTTCAGGATATGAGCTTAAGGACAAGTATATTGCCGAAGCCCGCGCCCTGAGGCTCCTGAGCTGGTACCACGCAATTGACATGTTCGCCAACGTGCCCTTCTCCGACGAGAAATCAAGCGTCGGTTCTGAAGGCGGCGAGCAGATCAAGAGGGCCGATCTCTTCGACTACATCGAGACCGAAGCCAAGGCCCTGCTGGAAGGCTCCGACCTGGCAGAACCCGGCAAGAACGTGTACGGACGCGCCGACAAGGGCCTCGTGCAGATGATTCTGGCCAAGCTCTACCTCAACGCCGAGGTCTGGAAAGGCACTCCCATGTACGACAAGTGCGCACAAATGTGCGAGACCATCATAGGCGAATATCCCCTGCACGGCACCTACTCCGACCTGTTCTGCGCAGACAACCACCTCTGCACCAAGAACACCACCTACAACGGTGACGAGATTATCTTCGTCGCTCCCCAGGACGGCGTGATGCTGCGCTCTTACGGTTCCACCAACTTCCTTATTTTCGCAAGCACCTGGTCCGTTGCCGGCGATCCTGCCCGCACTATGGATGCCGGAGCAATCGGTATTTCTTCAGGATGGTCAGGACTCAGCCACACCGGCGCTTTCACCAAGAAGTTCGAAGCTTCCGACAAGCGCGCGATGTTCTTCAAGGGCGGTTTCGACCAGTACATCGATGAAATCCGTGATGCAGTGGGCGCCTCCAACGGCTGGAAGCCTATGAAATTCAGCAACGTGAATCACGACGGCAGCGCAGCCCAGGCAAACGGCTTCGTAGATACCGACCTCCCCGTATTCCGCAGCGCCGACGCATACCTTATGTATGCTGAATGTGCAGCCCGCGGCGGTGCCGACAAGACCAAGGGCCAGAACTATCTCAACGCCGTCCGCAACCGCGCCGGCCTCGGAGCCCTGGAGCTTACCCTTACCAACATCATCGACGAGCGTGCCCGCGAACTCTATCTTGAGGGCCACCGCCGTCAGGACTTGATCCGCTTCGGCCTCTTCACCACCGGCGACTACCTCTGGGAGTTCAAGGGCGGCGTGCAGGGCGGTCAAGCCGTGGATAAGAAATTCAACCTGTACCCCATTCCCTCCGGCGAACTCAACGCCAACGGCAAACTTACCCAGAACGAGGGATTTTAATAAAGAGACCGATATATGAAAAAGTTACTTTATACATTTTTAGTTGCGGCTGCCGGCCTGATGATTGCATCCTGCAAGCAGGAGCACATCGAGGTCGTGTACGACCCGAACGCCACTACCGTGCAGACGCTCAGCAACTTCCCCGAAACCGTCCTCGATGAGACGGGCAAGGACCTGGTTGCCAGCTTCGTACCTGCAGACTTCAAAATTCCCGCCGCAAAGCTCTACGCTCTCTACGTTTCCAAAGCGGCAGACATGTCCGAAAAGGCCAAGATGAGCGCAAAGATCAACGTTGACGAGGAAGAAAACACCGGCACCGTATCCGTCTCCCAGAAGGAACTCAACTCAAAGGTGTTGAGCCTCGGAGGCGAGGCCGACGTGCCTTTCACCCTTTACTTCCAGCTCGGAGCCAGCATTGCCAACGACAAAGGCAACTCCATCGCTTCCACTGAAGTATTCTCGAACATCACTTCCGTAAAGCTGACTCCGTACAGCACCCTGATACTCGACGTGGACAGCTTTGACCACGTATGGGTCATAGGCGCAAGCCCGGCTGTCGGTGCATGGAGCTGGGAAAAGGTCCACCAGTATCTCTACGACTATGAGAAGACCGGCAACACCTTCACCGGAATCATCGACTTCGGCGAGGAGGGTCCTTCCGGCGGATTCAAGCTCACCGGCGTAGGCAACTGGGACGACGAGACCAAGAACTGGGGCTCCGAAGCCCAGGCTGAAGAAGCCGAAGCCGCTACCATACAGCTCATTGCAAGCGGCGGTTCCAAGGATATCAAGTGCTACAGCAAGCGCTTCTACGGCTTCTCCCTCAACACCGGCACCCTCGTGCTCACCAAGCTCTACGGCTTCGACAACATCGGAATCGTCGGTGCGTTCAACGAGTGGAACGCAGCAGACGCCAATATGAAGATGAACTACAACCAGGATTTCCACCGCTTCTATATCGACCACACCTTCGCGGAGGCCACTGAACTCAAGTTCACCTGCGATGACAAGTGGGATACCAACTGGGGTGGAAGTGACGGCAACGCTGTTCCCAACGCAGGCAACATTGCAGTTGAGCCCGGTTCCTACCGTATCTACCTCGACATCAACAAGGGCACCTACGAGCTGAGCACCTCCATGTTCGGCAAGGACGAGCCCTCCGTCAGCGGCGAAGGCCCCGACACCCCTCAGCCCACATTCGAAGGCTGGAGCATCACCGGTTCCATTTCCGGTTCCGGCATCAACTGGGACGGTGACATCGACATGGCAGCCTCCGGAGCATTCTGGGTGGCCCGCGACGTAAAGCTCGCTTCAAGCGACCAGTTCAAGTTCCGCAAGGCCCACGACTGGGCTGAAAACATCGGCGCGACCGGTGAAACCGAGCCCGCTGTCGTGGAAATCGGTGCCAAGATTGCAGGCGCAGCGAACGGCAAGAACCTCGCAGTGCCCGCCGACGGAACCTATGACCTGTATCTCAACCCCGACGAACCCGGCTTCTACGTGATGACCGCAGGCGAAGTGCCCGCTGAAATCGCAAGCTGGGGCGTGGTCGGCACCATCAACAACTGGGGCGGCAGCGCCGACCTCGCAATGGTGGAAGAAAACGGCATGCTGGTACGCAAGAACGTGGCCCTCACCACAGGCGACCAGTTCAAGATCCGCTACATGAGCAACTGGGACGTCAACCGTGGCGCTCCCGGTGACGTGGAGCCCTTCGTAATGGGCACCGACGCCATTGCAGCAACACCGAACGGCAAGAACCTCGGCGTATCCGCTGACGGCAACTACGATGTCTGGTATGACGCACTCAACGAAATCCTCTTCGTGGTGCCCGCCGGCAGCGCACTCAGCTACTGGGGCGTAGTCGGCAACATCACCGGCTGGGGAGGCGACCGAGCAGACTACATCATGTACAAGAGCGGCGACTTCTATGCCGTCAAGGGCATCGAACTGAAGGAAGACAGCCAGTTCAAGATCCGCTACAGCAGCGGATGGGATGTCAACCGCGGCGCTCCCGGCGACGTGGAGCCCTTCAAGGTTGACGCCGGTTCCGTAGTGGAGGCCACTCCTAACGGAAAGAATCTCGGAGTCAACGTTGCCGGCAAGTACGACATCTACTACAACGCTGCCGAAGAGAAACTCTACGTGATGGGAGAAGGCAACGATCCCTCCGGGGCAGTAACTCCCGAACCTCCTACCCCCGAGAAACCTACTGCATGGTCCATCGTCGGCACCATCGAAGGCTCCAGCTGGGGCAAGGACTTCGACCTCACCAACACCGAGGGCGACATCTGGAAGTACGAAGGCCTCACCGTGACCGATACCGATGAATTCAAGATCCGTGCAAACCACGACTGGGGTACCAGCGTGGGCGGCCCTGAGGAGAATGAAGACAGCGGAATCGATCCCGCGGGCAACCCCTACAAGGTGTTCAGGCCCACTATCGGCACTGCATTCGCAACCGGCGGACTCAATATCCGCATCGCCGTTGCAGGCACCTACAACGTCACTTTCGACTATGCTGCCAAGACCATCCTCATTGAGGGCGGCGCTCCCGCGGCACAGGCTACCATCGCCGACTTCGCCAAGGAGTACGTGAAGATTCTCGACGTGTGGGAGAACACCACCGGCACCATCGACATGCTCAAGGGTGAAAACTACAGCGGCGGCGAATGGAACGTGACGGGTGCCCACTATGTACCTGACGCCACTACCATCACCGTCGGAGGCAAGTCCTACAACACCGCCGACATGTTCGAGACTGCCCTCCGCAGCTACCTCCTTGTCCGCGGCTACAACGGCCTCGAGACCGAGAAGTACGGCAAGGGCAGCATTCCCGCACTTGACGGAGGCGCCCAGGCGATGAGCACTACCGATGTGCCCGAGACCCACGGATATTACTGGGGCCAAAGCCCTTACAACGAGACCCCCGGCAACGGCGGCCACTTCGTCATGGGTACCAAGGACAACAACGAGCATTGCAAGATCATGCTCGACGCCCTCGACAACTGGGCCATGCGTTCCCTGAACTACCAGCACGGACAGGCCATCACCAACCTCTGCGGCTATTCCGGCGGCCAGCTTTCCGGCTACTATGGATGCTTCTGCTCCAAGCGCGCCCTGCTGACCTACGCCTTCTTCTTCAAGTACATGCTTGAGAACCAGCTCGACAAGGCCGACGCCATTCCTGCCGAGACCATCTTCCGCACCGAGCTCTTCGGCGACGAAGGCGCTCCCGCCGGAGGAAACGCAGATGCCTTCAAGGCATGGCTTGCAGATCCTACCAAGGACTACACCCTGGACGGGGACATCACTCTCGACAGCTTCACTCCCGCAGCCGAGATGACCGGCAACCTGGACGGCAATGGCAAGACCATCACCGTAAAGAACGCCGCAACCCCCGTCATCCTCGTAGCAAAGGGTGATGTGAAAAACATTACCTTCGCAGGTTCCTTCGCAGCCACTCCGGGCGCCGAGAAGATCGTTCTTGCTCCTATAGGCAAGAGCTACGGCACCCTTGACGGAGTCATCAACAAGGCAAGCGTCAGCTTGAACGGCCCTGCAGGACTGGGTGCTACCGACGATACTGCCGGCGCTATTGCAGCCGGCGTGGTGGGCGAAGCTTACGGCCCGGTGAAGAACTGTTCCAACGAGGGCAAAATCGTTGCTGATGCTGCCGGAAAAGACACCTGGACCATAATTGCATCCGGCGTCATCGGTGTAGCCGGTGCGGCGGTTGAGAAGTGCAACAACTCCGGAGAAGTCTCCCTCATGGCAGGTTCCCCTCTCGGACGTACCAAGGGCCTGACCGAGGTCTCAATGAAATACCACCCCGTGTGCTCCGCTGCAGGTATCGTCACCTATGCTGTCAGCGATGCCGACCATACAGTGACCGTTACCGATTGCGAGAACACCGGAAAGATAAGCTTCACTTACGACAACCTCAACGACCAGAGTTCCGCAGTGAGCCGTTCTCCGGTA
>JAFWPT010000117.1 GCA_017509375.1 Bacteroidales bacterium
AGACGTGCGTCAGCGAGTCGGGCATCCGTTCGCTATACAGGGCTCCCTCCCTCCGTTTCTTGTAGTTGATGGCCTGGATGCAGCGCCCGCTGGGAATGTAGTATTTCGAGGTCGTCACCTTCAGCTTCGTGTTGTAAGGCATGTCAAGCGGCACCTGCACCAGTCCTTTCCCGTACGTGCGCGTACCTATAATTATTGCTCTGTCCAGGTCCTGCAGCGCACCGCTGGTAATCTCGCTGGCCGAGGCTGTCTCGCCGTTGACCAGCACCACTAACGGCATCTGCGTGTCGACGGGTTCCAACCGTGTCTTGTAGGTATGCCAGAACTGCTTGATTTTACCACGGTTCTCAACGATGGTCTGGTCCTTGTCCACCCACAGGTTGACAATGTCTACCGACTCCATCTCCGAGCCGCCACCGTTGTTCCGCAGGTCGAAGATGAGCGACGTGGCACCCTGCTTCTTCAGGTCCACAAACGCACGGCGCACCTCACGGGCGCAGCCCTCCGTAAACTGGTTCAGGTTGATATAGCCTATAGACCCACCCCCAGCCCCTCCCGAAGAGGAGGGGAGTTTGGATAGTCCGCCTTGAGAGTAATCAGTCTCCCCTTCCGCTCGGGAGGGGTCGGTGGTGGGTAAAATCCCATAATACGGCAACTCCGGCAGCTTGATGGCACGGCGGGTAATCTTGAAGTCCATCTTCTTGCCGGTCGACGGCCGCAGCACCTTCAGCACGAACTTCGTGCCGGCATCGCCACGCAGGCGGTTACTAACATAGCTCACGTCCTTGTCGGTCATCAGCGAGTCGTCGATGCTCAGCACGATGTCACCCTTCTTCAAGCCAACCTCAGCCGCTGGCATGCCCTCGTAAGGCTCGTCAATCACCACGCGCTTCAGCTTCTGGTGGTAGCGGATGAGGGCACCCACGCCGGCATACTTGCCGGTGAGCATCATCTTCAGGCTACCCGTCTCACTCTCAGGGTAGTACTCCGTATAGGGGTCCAGCGAGCGCAACATAGCTTTGATGCCCGTGCCCACCAACTCATTGGCGTTGAGTGTGTCAACGTAGAGCATGTCCAGGTTCTGGTACACCTCATTGAATATATCCAGGTTCTTCGCCACCTCAAGGTTGCGGTTCTTCCGTCCCTGTGCAAAGGCTATCAGTGGCACCATCAGGAACACTATCGGGAGATAACGTCTTTTCATCATCTGAATCGTATTGGTCATTCAACCTGCAAAGGTAAGGCTTTTCCACCAATCCGCCAAATATTCGCCCCCGAATTACACAAATTTCACGTATCCCATTCCCCTCCCCTCGGCCTTTCAGCCGAACTGATTATGCAAACGACCGGACTTTCGGCCGAGGAAACGGATAAATAATCGAACTGAGTGGAAGTGGAGGCGTAGGGAGGCTATTCGCTCAGAAAATGATCAGCGGTCCCTCTTTCGACGTCTCCTATAATAGTTCTATCTCCTTTGGCGTAAGCCCAAGACTCTTGAAGATAACGTCTTTCGGAACTCCGTTCGCTATCAAACTCC
>JAFWPT010000118.1 GCA_017509375.1 Bacteroidales bacterium
AATTGACAGTATTCCCACTATTTTGGATTGTATAGCCGGCAGCTGCGCTGAACTTGATGTTGGCAGGGTCGCCAACAGTATAATCCCGCCCCAGGAAAGGGTCCTTGCGCCCGAACTGGTAGTACGGGCTACTTCCCAGATACGCCTGTGCCAGATGCGCATAGCCCGGAACAGTTGCTCCAGCAGGGTAAACTGTATAGCTGATTCCTTCTTTCTGGTAAATCTTGAATACGGTACTTGCTCCCTCTGAAATAGGATTCCCCAATCCGTCAATCTGGGAAATACGCACATAGCAGCTTCTGGAATCAAAATCGTGCTTCAGCACAGTTCCCTGAATGTCGCTCCATCCCACGTTGAAAGGCATAAGCTGCACTGGATCGCCCTGAGTCTCAACCACTTCGGGATGCAGATCTTCATCGGTTACCCATATATGCCAACTCCAGATAATCTTGGCAGCCTCCGCCGTACTCCCTGCAGAAATATCCCTGAGGGCGATAACAATATTGCCCTGGCGGATGTTGGCTGCATCTATAGTGAAGCTGATGAACCTGCACTTTCCACTGAGAGGAGAAGACGAAGGAGCACTCACGATAGATGGCGCAGACGTAATGATAGGTGTAGTAGTGCCGTCCTGTCACAAGGTGATGACATCCAGCGGCGTAGTTTCAGTAAGAGCGCCGATGTCGCGCAGGTCTGTCTCTATGAACGGAGAGGCAATAGGCTGATTCTCAACATTCAAGAAACGTTTGAGGAAGTACCGGGCATTGGAGGGGATATGTGTCGCTCCAAGCTGATAAGCTTCCTGGTTAATCACGTTCCCGACTCCGTCCAGGGGAAGGGCATCGCTCTTGGTTCCGTCGATGGCGTTGCCGTAAACGATGGGGAAAGAATAGGTCCTAGGGGCGCTCACCACGTAGCTGTTGGCGGTAACGGGCAGCGAACGCATATCCCCATGGATGGTATGCATGGAAAGGTCATAATCTGATACGGGCGGATTATTCTGCAGGATATATGTGTGAATCTGCTGAATTTCGCCCGGTTGCGATGCCAAGGTATCGGTGCGTGCAGCCAGGGTTGCAGTCAACGTCTCTTCGCTGCCGTCGTAGAGGCTGGCCCCGGAGATGCTAAGCCAAGAAGGAGAGGTGGCAGACCAGTTGCCAGTCTGGGTGGCCTCGTCGTAGTCGGAGCTGTATTCAATCTTCCATCGTTCGTTGCGCGACACCCCGGCAAGATTGCGGCTGAAACTGCGGACTTTAAAGCTTGCAGATGTGGCGTCAAGCCCACGGAACGACATGTTTGCTACAGGTTCAACGGTGTAGAACCGTACAGTGCCGGGAATCTTCAGTCCCTCGATTACTGCCTTCTGCCCAGGGCCTATTTCAATCCAGCTGTCGTCGGAATATTTAAGCTCCAGGCTGCGCGGGCCCTTGCTGGTCTCGAAGTGGAGCACTACCCCGCTGATAATTGCCTGAGGAACAGCGAATACGGTGAAAGAGACGGCTTTGTCTTTGCTCACTTTGGTAGGATGCGCAGTGCCTCCCAAGCTCACATCAATGCGATTATTGCCGCCGGTAACTGTACCCAGCGCCCAGGATTCGTCCTCCGCATTCATACTGACCGCATAGGTACCGCTGATACTCTGGGTAGCTGTCATGTAAAAACTGTACAGGTCCATTTCGTTCTCGCCGTCGCTTCCTACTGTAATCTCGAAAGCGGTAAAAAGAGGCCGGAAGTTCATATCTACCGCAGCGGACGGGGTGGCGACTCTCGTGGCTGAATACATATAGGCGTAGTTCATATCGGGATGCATCCTGATAAGTGCGGCCAAGGTGTCGGCCTTCGTAAATACCTGGATAGCAGGGATGTTGAACGTTGCAGACGTGCCCCCTGCGAATGCCAGAGCAGCGTCGGTTCCTTCGGTGCCGGGGGCAGGATAGACTGCGTAAAAATCGTGGGTACCCTCTCCCCAAGTGAGGCCATTGCCGCTGGCAGCGGCCGGCACAATCTGCGCAGAACTGCTCTGATCGGTATCGCCGCTCACTTCCGATACGGCATAATCCGCAAAGACCTCAGGGCAATTGGCTGACGCTACGCGTATCGTGTCGCCTGCCACCCAATTTACCCGTTCATACCGGGCCGCAGACCCCACGCTGTAGGATTGCCCGCTGTAAACCGTCTTGGTTTCATTGGCGCCTGTTTTTGCTATTGCATTGAAACTTATAGCTTTTCCCGTCAAGGCATGCCAATCCAATTCTTCAGGAGTACATGCGGAAAAGAAAACCGGGATAAAGAAGAGCAATAAAACAGCCCTGCGGACAAAACAACTCATAACAATAACTAAAACATCTTGCCGTCAAACGACGGAAATACACACTACCGATAATAACAAAACGCGTATTTAGCAATACGGAATGAAGATTCAAAATTGTACATACAATTTTTAACTTCTATGCGGCTATTATTTCCCTGATATAATCTTACGCAAATTAATCGCTACATTTACTTCAGCGGATTCGAACGCAGCCTTCGCTTCAAGGTAGTAACAGAGAGCAACTCCGGCGTTCCTTACATATCAGATCACTACCCGGTCTATGCCGACCTGGAGTTCAAGGCCAAATAGCTTCCTGGCGGCTCAGATAAGGAAGAAGAGGGCGACGCCGAGCATGGTAACGGCTACGCCCAGGAGTTCTTTTACCGTTATCTTCTGCTTGAAGATGAAGGCGTAAGGTATCAAGATGAACACCGGAGTCAGCGCCATGAGCGTGGAGGCAATACCGGCGTTGGTATACCTAACTGCCATTAGCGAAAGAGACACTCCGATGACCGGGCCGAAGATGGTCAGGATAGCGGCGTACTTCATGCCGGTCCCGTCGGAAAGTGACTTCCGGAGCCTGGGAAGGTCT
>JAFWPT010000119.1 GCA_017509375.1 Bacteroidales bacterium
AGATTCTGAACCACAACCTGTACTTTACTCAGTTCACTCCTAGTCATTCTGAGCGCAGCGAAGAATCTGAAGAATCTCCTCTTTTTGTCCAGATTGTCAAGCAGTGGGGGAGTGTAGATGCCTTCAAAGCCGACTTCGAGGCTAAGGGCGTCACCCTCTTTGGCTCCGGCTGGGTCTGGCTCCAGGCCGATGAAAAAGGAACTATCTCCATCGCCCAGTACCCCAACGCCGACAACCCCGTTGCCCACGGCCTCAAGCCCATCTTGACCTTCGACGTCTGGGAGCACGCCTACTACCTAGACTACCAAAACAAGCGCGCTGCACATCTCCAGGCTTTGTGGCAGATTGTTAACTGGGAAGTAATCGAGGAGAGATATACAATTTAGATCGAAGTTGCTCCCCCACTCATTCCGCCCCCGAATAACCAAAACACACGAGAAGAAGAGATTTCTTCTGTGAACAGTCATCAGTAATAAAGCAAATAATAAGTAATACATAACCATGAAAATTGCAGTCGCAGGAACCGGATACGTCGGACTCAGCATTGCCACTCTCTTGGCGCAGCACAATGAGGTGGTAGCTGTAGACGTTATCCCCGAGAAGGTAGAGAAACTCAACAAGAGAATCAGTCCCATTCAGGACGAGTACATAGAGAAGTACCTGGCCGAGAAGCCCCTTAACCTCAAGGCTACGCTCGATGGCGAGAGTGCGTACAAGGATGCGGACTTTGTTGTTATTGCTGCTCCCACCAATTACGACCCGCAGAAGAACTTCTTCGATACTTCTCACGTTGAGGAAGTGATTGACCTTGTGCTTAAGGTCAATCCCAACGCCGTGATGGTAATCAAGTCTACTATCCCCGTGGGGTACACCCGCAGCCTCTACGTCAAGTATGCGGCCAAGGGCGTGACCAAGTTCAATCTTCTTTTCTCCCCGGAGTTCCTTCGTGAGAGCAAGGCTCTCTACGACAACCTTTATCCTTCCCGTATCATTGTAGGCGTTCCCAAGATGATGGGAGAAGAATACAAGGAAGAGAATGATGCTATCCGGAAACTTACTAACGTAGAATGGCTCACGGAAAAGGCCAGGCAGTTTGCAGAGCTTTTGAAAGAAGGTGCCATCAAGACGGACATCCCCACACTCTTTATGGGCATGAAAGAGGCCGAAGCTGTCAAGCTCTTTGCAAATACTTACCTGGCTCTCAGAGTAAGCTACTTCAACGAGCTGGACACCTATGCCGAAGTCAAGGGCCTCGATACCCAGGCTATCATCGAAGGCATTGGTCTTGATCCGAGAATTGGGACTCATTACAACAACCCCAGCTTCGGATACGGTGGTTACTGCCTTCCCAAGGATACCAAGCAGCTCCTGGCTAACTATGCCGATGTCCCCCAGAACATGATGTCTGCCATAGTTGAGAGTAACCGCACCCGTAAGGACTACATTGCCGACCGAGTCCTGGAAAAAGCCGGTTACTACACCGGCTCCAGCAACTACGATGCAGCTCGCGAGAAGAAAGTGGTTGTAGGCGTCTTCCGTCTCACGATGAAGTCCAACTCAGACAACTTCCGTCAGAGCGCCATACAGGGCATTATGAAGCGAATAAAGGCCAAAGGAGCTGAGGTAATTATCTACGAACCTACTCTGGCGGATGGCGATACCTTCTTCGGGAGCCGGGTGGTGAACAACCTGGACGAGTTTAAAAACCAAGCCGACGCTATCATTGCCAACCGCTACGATGCTGTTCTGGATGATGTCGCCGGCAAGGTCTATACAAGAGATATCTTCAAGAGAGATTAGAAGACGACCGTATCTTCCGTGAGCCAATCTTCGTTCAATTGAAAGGTGGCGGCACCCGGGGCGGTGGCCGTGTAAACGTTACCGGCAAGTTTGGTGGAGCGGTTCACCATGAAAGGCACATTGCGGACCACTTTATGATAGAGCACGTCATCTTCTGCGTCCAGGACATCAATGGTCACATCCATTGTCTGCTCTGGGCTGTCCAGGAAGAGATAGCTGATGGAGCCGGAGCGTTTGCCAACGTCTGTGCTGATGGAAACAGTGTTGGAGAAACCGTTGTTGGAAGAGGCAAGGCCTGTTGAGGGATTGAAGGCTTTGGCGCCCCCGCTGAAGGTCATCCGGATATATTCCGCACCCTCCGTCCGATGATCGTCAGAAACGACAAAGAGTTTGGACACGATTCGGTCCAGTGTAGCCGAGAGTTCCACAGCATTAGTGCTGGAAATGGTAACCTCTTTCGTGGAAGCAAAAGTTTCGCCCACACGTCCGGCCGTAAAGGCCGCCTCAGTGGGGCTGGTGAGAGTAAGGACATCGCCCTCGTTGAAGCCGTAACCCAGCACCACCATGGTGTAGGTGCCCAGGGGAAGATTGAGGGAGAAATTGCCGAAGCCGG
Organism: Bacteroidales bacterium; assembly: GCA_017509375.1. The sequence continues at coordinate 2,414 of JAFWPT010000119.1, forward strand.
CATCACCCTTGAGCTGGGTAGATTTAAATACCTCCGTCTCTCCGCTGTAGAAGGCCAGCATAAGAGCCTTGAGTTTGTCGTAATCAGCCGCATCGGTGGCTTTGGTGTCCGCGATGTTGTCGATGGTAACAAGGAAGTCGTTCACTCGAACAGACACGGGAACCAGGGGTTCAGAAGATTTGCTGCAGCTGGCAGCAACAAGCGCCACAAGGGCGAAGAAAGTGAATTTTTTTAACATAACAACAATATTTTGGTTAAACGGTTTTCCGTTTGAGGGGGGCAAGATAAGAAGAGTTATCCGTTTCATTGCAAAAAGAAACGTTTAAGTTGTAAGATATTGATTTCAAGGGAGTTATAAGGATTTTTAAACGGATAATTGACAGTTTTTGAGCTTTTTTTGTACAATAGGCCTTGTAAGTGATTGATTATCAATGCTCAAAAAAATAAACGTTTCTTTTTGAGATGTGCACAAACCGATGGTAGCCGAATGAATTCGGTCTTTCCCGAGCGAGGAGGAAGATACCGACAGCCTCTATGGCTGGCAGACAGACCATATTGTGCCCCAGTCGTTATTGCGTGCCAGGGGCCTGTCCCCCGTGTCTCACAGAAGTGTCAAACCTCGGAGAAAAAG
>JAFWPT010000120.1 GCA_017509375.1 Bacteroidales bacterium
ATTAGAAGAAAGCAGATCCATAAGGTACTGAACTCTCCTGTAATTCCTGTACTCCCAGTTATTAGCTTGCGCTACAGGAGTAATAAGACCAACTGTAAATAATTTAGCTTTATAGTCTGCTTTAATCTGGTGGGCGTAATAAATCGCGTCATTTGCATATCCATAGTTGAATCTGGTGTTGCCACTACCTTCACCGGGGTCAGTCTGGCTCTGTACGGGATAACCATCGGTGAACATGACAACACTCACACTGGCCCCATCACGAGCCGAATCATCATCGGTAGTACCGGAAAGCAACTCGTCTATCGCCATCTTCAAGCCATACTCGGGTCGAGTACCGGAATGGCCGGTAAGATCAAACTCATCAATGACGTCATCTTTCAAGAAATCCCGTCCCGTAGCATCGACAGTAACCCATCCGCCGCTTTCAAGATAGACTTGGGTGGAACCGGAATATGTGATGATGGCTATCCTATTGCCAGGATATTGAGGATCCTGAGCCAACGCATCGACAGCATTCTGATAAATGGAGTCGACGAACTTCTTGGTAGCAACCTGAAGTGCATCAAGCCTGTCTGTATAGCCCTCATACGGATCGTCCATCGAACTCGAAAGGTCCAGAACGAGGACAACATCCGAAGGGACAGCCTTGGAGGTCTGAGTACCACTACCCGTTGCATAGGCCTCGAGTTTGAGCCAATAGGTACCATCAACAGGTTTTGAGATATTCTTCTTGAACCCGATATTGGCCTCTTCAGCGAATCCGCTGGTATCGCCAGGGAACTCAAGCGGACCAATCTCTTCCTCAATAGTCTGAGCATTCAAGCCCGGGACAAAGACAAACAGAGCAGCAACTGCGAGTAAATAACTATGTATCTTTTTCATAATCTTAATCTCCTTTTATAATTACTCTGTGGGGCCGATTTCAGGGTCATATCCTAAAGCTTTCTTCCAAGCCTCCTTCCAAGTATAATTGGTCTCACCATTCTTTTCTGCAGGCATCCTGGCAGAAACCGCCTGGGTAGAGATCTCAAGCTGGAAATGAATAGGATAAGTATTGGAACCTACTCTGACAAATTGAGGGAAATCAGGATTGATCGTGTAACTGGTAAACAGCGCGTCACCAGCAGCTTCCCCGGTTGCTACCACATTCTGATAGTAATAGAACCCATCAGGACAGAGCATCCAATTGTTAAGAGGATTAGTACCGCCCTTATATCCGGCAAGGCCGATAAAAGTGCCATGCGACACCCTGGAAGTCTCATCCTCACCTGCACCGAACTGGTCATCATACCAACTGTCGGTCTGCTCGTAATCAGTGATGTTGTCGACAAATCCGAACACCGGGTTCTCGTCGTTATCGAGCCACTGACCGATGATGGAAGCGCGGATGTACGCGTCGACACTACCGGTATTGGTGATAACGACGCCATTCTTTGTTGTGTTTGTGACGTTGTCCTCAATCATCACGTTCACGTCATCGATCTTGATGTAGAAGGTGTGGAGCTGGCCGGCCTTGAGCTCGATTTGGGTGTCAGTCTTGCTGAGATAGTCACCGAAATCGATGGTCCACTCACCAGGCTCATCGACACCGTCGCGGGTGATGGTGTACTTGATGGTAAGCTTGACACCCGAACCGATAGTCTGAGGCATGATCCAGAGTGTCTGGGAAGCGTTGTTATCGTTGAAGTTCCTATCGCCGGTGCTCTTTCCGTCCTTTCCTGCGGCGGTAAAGCTCCCCGGGAAGGTATAGTCGCTGGCAGAATAATCTGCAAAAGCATCAGCGATAGCACCGGTAGAATATGATGTACCGGAAACAGGGCTGGAAGCCGGAGTCCAGACGGACGTTGATGCAGAAGAATAATTCGTGGGGTCATCCGAATAGGATCCGCCCTCAGCGGCAGGAGTGACAACGCACGTACCCTTGTCCTGAAGTCCCCTGAAGAGGACTTCGTTGATCTTGATAGTCTCGTCATCGTCCTCAGAGTTGGAACTTGCGAACTTCACGCCGGTAAAGACATGGTGGAAAAGGACGTCCGCACCTTCTTTCTCATTGTACTGTCCGTCGCCGGTGCCTTTGCCGGAGAAAGACCTGGAAGTAAAGAGCAGGTCGGTCATATCCTTTGCCAGGACAGAATCAGCGCTCGCAAGCCGGGAACCGTCATATGTGAAAGTGATCTTTCCGCCTGAAAGATTGGAAACAGCGATACCGTTGCCGCTATTCACAGAAGCATCCAGATCACCGGGCATCCACATGTAGAATGTAAGCGCAGCATTGTCCCACAGGTCGTTGGCATATGTCCTGATGTACTTTTTATAAGCATCGTCATAGACGAACTCGCCGTTCTCTTCATATGCACCG
>JAFWPT010000121.1 GCA_017509375.1 Bacteroidales bacterium
AGGGCAGGACCATAGGGGCCGTCCGGGAGCTGGAAGAGCTGCTGGGCCTTTCCTCCTGCCAGCGCATGGAGGCCTACGATATCTCCATGGAGGAGCTTGAAAGGTTGCAGGCCGAAGTGGACAGGCTGAAAAAGGAAGCGGAGTTCCAGCAGGCCATAAGCGAACGGCTGGAGGCTGAACTGGGAGCTGCGTCAGGCGGCTACCGCAATGTAGCCGTGGACCGTGCGGCCTTGAAAGACGACAGGGGCACCGATGCTGATCAGCTATACAAGGACGCAGAAAGGCTTGCACGGGAGCTTAAAGGCGGTTTCGAAGCCCCGGATGATGGGTTCACCGCTAATGTTCCATCCAAGGACGACGGCAAGAAAAAGGAGCAGAAGGCCTACAGCGGGCCGTCCGTGGTATCCTATTACCTGGAAGGACGGAAAGCCAGCAAACTGAGCATCCCGGCCTACCGCTGCATGGGTGCCGGCGAAGTTACAGTGCTCATAACCGTTGACAACGGCGGTACGGTAATCGCTGCAAAGGTGAACGAATCCGTATCCTCCGCCGATGCCTGCCTGCGTTCCTTTGCAATACGCGCAGCCAGGTTAAGCCGCTTCTCTGCGGACCCGAAGGCACCGGCACGGCAGCAGGGAAACATTGTGTACCAATTCATAGCCCAGTAACCGACTGAAAGTCAGTTACTGGGCTATATAACTTCTCAACCCCCGCCAGCTGCCGCTGTCGACCCCTGTCAGGGGTATTTCGGCCTTCGGCCGGCCGCTTCGCGGCTTCCTAATTCTCTTCGAACCAGCGGCAGTACCGTCAGTTACTGGGCTATATACATATCTGCTCCGCTTCGAACCCGCGGCATCACATTCAGCTATCCGAGGTAAGCTCCGTTGTCGAGCAATTCCGCACGAACTTTGTTGACATCTACCGAGGAAGGGAGGACTCCGTCTTCCAGGGCTACCCGTGCAGCAGTTCCTGCCGCTTCTCCCAAAGCCATGCAAGTGGACATGACCCTGGTTCCGGCCATTGCCTCATGGTTCATGGAAGAACAGCGACCTGCCACCAGCAAGGACTCCACTTTCTCCGGCACAAGCACCCGGTAAGGGATATCGTAGGCATCCTCGGTGAATATCATAGTGCAATCTCCACCCGTAGAATGGTGAATATCAACAGGATAGCCAGCCACGACCACGGCATCGTCAAATTTTTTCATAGCTACGATATCCTCAGCGGTAAGAATATACTTGCCTACTATTACCCGGCTCTCGCGGATTCCGGTAAATGGAGACACAATCTCCATATGGGCGTTGGCGAATCCGGGGACAAAGCGGCGAAGGTATTCGTTGATGACTTTGATCTGCTTGTGGGCTGTAAGTTCGCAACGGGTATAACTTGCCGGTTCGGTGCTGTCGGTACCACTGACACGCACCATGTTGACCCAGATTTCATCGGGCTTAAGCCCTGTAATCAGTATAGTTCTGGATACCGGAATATCCAGACCTGCCTCCTGGGCCTTTTGTATCATGCCGCGAAGCCCTACGGTAATGAAATGACGCCTCGTGAACTGCTCATGGGGCATATTGTCCATATCATACACATCAGGATGCTGCACTATAGCGTCGCGAAGCGCCTGGACGTCCACTCCCCGCATCTGATACATGAGGGTAGGCGGCTGCATACCTCCGTCTGCATCCCCCTTATGGCACTCCACTCCGGCGCGGAAAGCCACGTCTCCGTCTCCGCTGCAGTCTATCACCGTCTCCGCCAGAATAGCTACACGGCCACATTTGGATTCGATTATAACCCCTTTTACGCGATTTCCGTCCTTTACAACGCCACAGCAGAACACGTACATCAGCACTTCCACTCCGGCTTCCTCCATCATCTCGGCACACACGTTCTTCACTTCTTCGGTATCCACCATAGTGAAGGACTTGTGCAGTTTGCAAGGATAATGCTCCGTAGCGGCACCGCGTGCCTTTAAGCGGTCGATGAACTTCTGCGGCTCCCCCTTGATAACCTGATTGCCTTTGGGGCCGAGAAAGGCCAGTATTGGCAGTCCTATGGTAAGGTTGCCGCCAAGAAAACCGCGGCTTTCAATAAGCATTACTTTGTGGCCTCCCTTTCGCGCGGCGGCATAAGCTGCCATCACTCCGGAAGGGCCGCCGCCTACGACCAGTATATCAACTTTGGCGCGTACGGGGATCTCCCTTGATGGTTCATGAATTGTCATAGTACGAACTGAGCTAATTCTTTATATCTTTCGTAGCGGCGCATGTAGAAAGCGTGCCGCTCAGGGTCTGGGTAATAAGTAGCACATGCTCCGGGGCACAAGGCATCTTCTGCAGCGAGCACGCTCCCGTACAAGCCGGCAGCCACCGCGGCATGGATTGCTGCACCCATAGCGCATGCATCTTTGCAATCTGAAACTTCCACCGGACGGCCGAACACATCGCATAGAACCTGCATCACATAAGGAGACTTCTGGGCTATACCTCCCACGGCAATCATCTTGTCGATGCGTATTCCTCCGTCAAGATACTGATCTATACATGCCTTGGAGCCAAAGGCAGCGGCTTCCACGAGAGCCCGGTAAATCTCGGCCGGAGTGCTGGTTATACGCAGGCCTGCGATGCTTGCTGTCACGGTGTTGCTGGGATTGGGAGCCCTGCGGCCGTTGAAAAAATCGGTAGCTATGGGCAAATCGTCCCTCAAGGCAATTCCGGAGGCTTCCTCAGCCAACTCCGGCAGTTCCCTTCCGGTGAGCCGCTTGAACCAGGCGAATATGTCGCCGAAAGCGGACAAGCCCGTTTCGTAGCCCATAAAACCTTCCAATATTGTGCCTTCGGACTGGCCGAAAAGGCCCTCTATGAAATTGCCGCGCATCTCTTCTACCGGCATAACTGCCATGTAGCAAGCGGAAGTGCCGAGATTAAGGACTGCCGTACCGGGGCGCACGCCGGCTCCTACGGCTCCGGAATGAGCGTCACAGTTGCCCACTCCCACTATTACGGAGGTGCTCAAACCGAGCTTTTGCGCCCATTCGGGGCAAAGGTTTCCGGCCTTTTCGGAACTGGCATAATTCTGTTGGGGAATGCGGCGAAGCACGGGAAGAAGCAAGGGGTCTATCTCTTCGAAGAACCACTCAGGAGGATATCCGCCCCAGTCTTTGTTCCACAGCTGCTTGGCACCGGGGATGCAATGGCCCCACTTCATGGAGGAAAAGTCTCTGCATCCGGTAAGCAGGTTGGTTACAAAGTCACACTCGTCAATGAAACCGTAGCAGGCGTCCCGCAGCGCAGGATTCTTGCGGAGCACATGGAGGACCTTGGCCCAGGTACATTCGGAGGAGTAGTGATTCCCGCTCTGGCATATATAGTTAGGCTTGTGGCGCGCACCTGCGGCCGTAAACTCTTCCGCCTCGGCAGTCCCGGTATGGTCCTTCCAGAGGATGAACATTGCATCCGGGTCTTCGGAAAAAGCGGGAAGCATGGACAGCGGCATTCCGCTGCCGTCGGTCATGCTAACGGTGCTTCCGGTAGTATCTACGGAGATGGCACAAATTGCCTGTGGATCGGGACAGGCGGCTACTACCGCATTGAGCACTTCCTCCAGGCTCTCGATGTAATCCAGTGGATGCTGACGGAACTGCTGGCTCAGAGGTTCGCACCAGCGGCCCTCCGCCCAACGGCTGTAATTCGATGTTGCAGAGGCGATTATGCGACCGCAAGAGGCGTCTGCAAGCACCGCCCTCGCGGAATCGGTGCCATAGTCGATGCCTATTGTGTAACGTGTCATTTCAGGATGCGTGAAAGTTCCTTTTCAAGTTCTTTCTCAGAATTGACGTTAGCGGAGAGCTCTCCTCCTGCGAGCAGGAAAGATACGGGAAGAGATTGGATATGGTACAATCCCACCACGGGACTTGCGGGTCCCCGGCCGTCATTTACATTAATCCAGGGAAGCTTCTGGGCCTTCATCACTGATGCCCATTCGGATTTGTCGGGATTCATGTCAACGGCATAAATCTGCAGTCCGCGGGAATGCCAGCGGTTCCAGAGCGGCAGAAGTTTATCCAGATTGAACATTTTGTCCTCCGCTGATGCCGAATCCCAGAAGTGAAGCAGCACGGCGGGTGCATCCAGCTCGGACAAAGAGGTCTTCTTTCCGTTTATGTCCGGAAGGAGCAAATCCGGATAGCCCTGTACA
>JAFWPT010000122.1 GCA_017509375.1 Bacteroidales bacterium
CTCTGATGTCCAAGACGGACGTCAACGGTTCCCATGAGTCTCCTGTCTTCACTTTCCTGAAGGCTGCAGCCCCCAGCGAAGAGTACCATGGCCTCAAGGCCAAGGCAACCCGGGAGATGCTCAAGGGGATGAGCAAGAGCGTCGAGAAGCACAGCGACATCCTTTGGAATTTTACCAAGTTCCTAGTCGCCAAGGATGGTCGCACCGTGAAGCGTTTCGCCCCCGTTACCGAGCCCTCTTCCTTTGAGAAAGATATCGAGGCATGGCTTTAGCCCTTTTTCTGTGCTGCTCCTGAAACCTGCCAGCGCGAGCGGGGTCCGTGTCGCCGAAAATGCGTAACGGTGTAAAACACTATCTCCAGTGTTTGAGCTGGGAGAGGTGGCTGTCGTACAGGGCCCTTCGTTCCGCCTCAGATTGGTTGTCGGGGTTTGGCATATGCCGGACCAGGAAGTCCAGGAGGGCGTCCTTGAATGGAATATTTAAAAAAACTAACTTTGCAGGTATATGCGTGAATACCTGTTGGCTCTTCTGAATGTGGTCTGCGAGATGGCTCCGTATCTGCTGCTGGGCTTTCTTATCGCCGGCGTGCTTCATGTGTTTGTGCCGCAGGGTTTTTATCGGAAATACCTTTCTAAGGATAACAAGTGGGCAGTCCTGTGGGCTGCCCTGCTTGGCATTCCGCTGCCGCTTTGCTCCTGCGGGGTAATTCCTACTGCTATCGGCCTTCGTAATGAGAAGGCGTCCAAGGGGGCGGTGGCCTCTTTCCTGATAGCGACGCCCCAGACGGGCATCGATTCCATCCTGGCTACTTTCTCGCTGATGGGACTGGGCTTTGCCATCGTACGGCCGGTCGCGGCGCTCGTCACGGGCGTCTGCGGCGGCTTGCTGGTGAACAGGCTGGTTCCGGAGGATGACGCCGCTTCCTGGCAGGCCACCTCCTGCGGGGTGGAGACGGGGAACAAGCTCTTCCGCGTACTGAAATACGCCTATTTCCAGATGATCCAGGATATCGGCGGAAGGCTGGTCGTGGGCCTTCTGGTGGCGGCAATCATCCAGGTGGCCATTCCCGATGCTTTCTTCCTGCACTTCGGCAGCCAGCCCCTGCTGCAGATGCTGGTCATCCTGATAGTAGCCGTGCCGATGTACATCTGCTCCACCGGCAGCATCCCTGTCGCCGCTGCGCTGATGATGAAAGGCCTCTCTCCCGGTGCTGCGCTGGTGATGCTGATGGCCGGCCCCGCCGTGAATCTTGCCTCCATCCTGGTGGTGCGGAAGGCGATGGGGCGGCGCTTTACGTGGATCTACCTGCTTGTCATCGTGGGCTTTGCCATCCTGTTCGGGGTTGCGGTGAATGCCGTTGGACTTACTGCACAACCGCTTGATGGCGTTGACCCTTGTTGTACTGTCCAGGCGGCGCTCCCTAACCCCTTCAAGCTTATTTGTGCCGTTGTATTAACAACCCTCATTTTATTTGCTCTTACTATGAAACTGTTTGAACGCTTCACTTCCCATAAGGCCGATGACCCCAATACGGCCGTTTACACGGTCGAAGGCATGCACTGCAGCCACTGCGAGGCCGCTGTCTGCCGCGCCGTGGAGGATGTGCCCGGTGTGGAATTGGCCAAAGCCAGTGCTTCCCGGAAAACCCTGACCATCAAAGGCCCTGCCGCCGTGGATGCTGTACGTGAGGCCGTCGAGAAGGCCGGTTACACGTTTAAAGGGTAGGCTATCCTGATCTGGTTCATCCCCCAGATTGAGAAACTGGTCTGCAAGATTATCCGGCCCCGCAAGTCTGACGAAGAGGACGAATTCCGCCTGTATGACCGCATCGAAAAAGGGGAGGAGGGCAGCGACCGCATGGAAAATGAGATAGGCCGATGCCCTCGTTGCCCGCGCCGGCTTCGGCTACTCTTTCCAAGGTTAGCGGAGTCTTTTCCTAAGGCTCCAGCTGCCCATTGTTTTCCCGTTGTATTGGATTTCCCGCTCGTCAAAGACCTCGTATCCGCGCTTCAAGTAGAAGCTTAGATTCTTTTGGGAGTTCGTGAAGAAAACGATTTGTTGGCCGCCGCGCTCCCGGACATACTCTTCCCAATATTCGAGGAACTTCGAGCCTATTCCCTTGCCCTGGAATGAAGGATTGACAGTCAAGGAACTGGCGTACCAGATACCCTCTCCGGTCTTCTGGTAGTCGTGGCACGGCTGTCCCGCGGCGGCATCCATCGCGAGCCACTCGTCAATCACCTTCCTGTTACCGCTTTTGGACACGCTAAGCCAGCCGTGGAGAAGATACTTCAGGTCGGAGGGTTTCTTGTATGAAGGGGAATTGAGCTGGGCTACTGCGGCCATTTTTCCATCAACGGTTGCCACCAGATAATCGGCCCGGTGGTAGTTGGTGCGGTACTCGTGCCAGATGACGCTGAACTGAAAGGCATTGCGCTCTTTCCCGGTGGGGAACCAGTTGGTGAAGTACTCGTAGTCGTCGAAGGCGCGGACGGCAAGCTCTGCCGCCTGGCGGATTTCACTCCTGCGAAGTTCCCTGAATGCTACTGTCGTTTCCATATTACAGTCACAAAGTTAGCAAAAGAATTTATATTGATCTGCGACGGCAGGCAACGCCGCACACTGACGAAATTTTCCAAAGCATCAATTTTGGGATTCCAATTGGCAAAAAACAATGTAACTTCGCTGGCTAATACAGAGTCAGATGCTTTTAGACGTAATCAAGAATGTCGCTATAGTAGGTGCTGGCAGTTTCCTGGGAGGTGCTGGCAGCATCCAGCTGTCAGCGGCGGCTCCGTGATTGTGAGCATAGTACTGATAACATCCCCAGCATTTTCCCCGAGTCTTTAAGAAGCACTTCGGGGTCGCGTCAAGCTATTATGAATGTCTCCTTTGTCTCCTGTCACGAATCGCTATAAATGGGGATTGCTCCGATAGTGAAAGGAGCGTAACTTTGCAGCGTAAAAAGGAACAGTGTTCCGATTCCGGTCATCGACAATGTTCCGGTGATGATAGCTGTACTGGTCCTGACCATTCCCAATAGGGTGGCATCGTGCCGTCCGGGGCCACGAAGTTCATGGGGCTGCTTTCTGCGTGGTAATCCAAGGGAAGCCCCACAAAAATGAGGTCGCCGTTTTGCAGGCGGGCAAAGCTACGTTTTTTCGCCAAAAATGACTAACTTCGCCCTTATGCAAACCTACGAGACCATTGATTTGAACGAATACGTTCAGACCGGAGAAGGCGGAACCGCCATCAGTTATACGCACAAGAGCCGGAATACCCTGGCCAAACTCTACAATCCGGGCTTTGAGGCCGACAGGGCCCGGGCGGAATTCCTGACCGCCCGGATCGTCTATGAGCTGGGTGTCCCGACGCCGGAACCGTATCGGCTCGTTACCGACGGAGAGCGCTTCGGGGCAGAGTATGAACTCATTCCGGGGAAGCGCTCCTTTGCCAGGATCATTTCCGAAGAGCCGGCGCGCCTGCAGGAGATTTCCCTCGATTTTGCCAGTTGGGCCAAAAAGCTTCATTCCATGCCGGCCGACACAAGCCGGCTTCGCTCCTACAAACAGGCCCTTACCCAATTCTACCAGGAAAAGAACCTGGTTCCGGAGGCGTTCAAGCAGCGTGCCCTGGCCTTCCTGGAGACGGTCCCGGAGCCGGAGACCCTGCTGCATGGAGACCTCCAGATCGGCAATATCATCACCGACGGGAAACGCACCCTCTGGATTGACGTGGGCGAATTCAGCTACGGCTGCGTGGAATGGGATCTGGCCATGGTCTGGATCATGTGTCACAGGATGAAAGCAGACCGGGCCGCGAATCTATTCCACGTTACGCCCGAAACCATGAAGGCGCACTGGGATTACTTCTACCCGGCCTATATGGGCACCACCGATCCCCAGGTTTTGGACGCCTTTGTGAAGCGGATGATGCCTTTTTATGCCGCCAAGGTCCCTTATGTGTATGACATGGCCTATCACACCGCCCTTCCGGAGGCCAGTTTACAGTTTATCCTGTCATTCTTCGGCGCTTGATGATCTATGAAACGCGTTGCATGCATAGGGGATAGCATCACCTGGGGATTTACGCTCCTGAGGCCCTTTAAACAGAGTTATCCAGTACTCCTTCAGGAGAAACTGGGGCCGGATTATGAGGTTCGCAACTTCGGCTACAATGATGCATCGGCCCGCTTTGATGCCGATACCCCGTACGTCAAGAAAAAAGTTTACCAGGAGAGTCTGGACTGGAATCCGGACATCGTGCTCATCATGCTGGGCACGAACGACACCAAGCGCCGCAACTGGGATCCCAACATCTTCCGCCGGGACTATACGGAACTGGTCAAGTCCTACCTGGGCCTGCCTTCCAAGCCGCGTGTCATCCTCATCGCGCCCATCCGCATCCATCTTCCTTTCAAGATTCCGGTCTTGGGCGTTTACCCGGAAACCCTGGAAGAAGGCGTGCGTCCCGCTATTGCCGAAATCGCTGCCAAACTCGGCCTGGAACGGGTAGATCTCGTGGACCTTTTCCCGGACTCCACCTACCTGATGGACGGCGTCCATCCCCAGGCCACCGGTGCCCGCATGCTGGCCGATGCCATTTACCACGCCATCAAATGGTAGGTTTCTACCCGTGCTTCAGCCGAGAGACGTAGCTGTCACATAGCGCTCTCCTGTCACGTCCTTTACCCGTCATTCCCGGCATCCATACTGTCATTCCCGGCTGACCGGGAATCTCTCGAAAAGATGGCCGATCAGGTCGGCCATGACGAACTATTTATCGGCACGACTGTGTTTGAGTATTTTTGGGAAAAAGGCTATATTTGTGAAAAGCAGATAACCCGAACAATATCCTTTTCGCTGCGTCCTTGCTATTCATCGCTTGTGCGAGCCGCAGCGGCAAGATGGGAAAATGGTATAAAGGTTTATTATGGCAAGCAATTCAGATTTTGTTCAGTATATTGTTGACCAGTGCTCCGGTGCCGGGGAGATTGCCGTCAAAAAAATGATGGGGGACTATTGCATCTACTGCAACGGTGTCCTGTTCGGCCTGATCTGCGACAATAACCTGTATATCAAGATGACGGAAGCCGGCGAAGCCGTGCTGGATGAAGTGGTACTCCGGCCGCCATATCCCAGCGCCCGAGACCATTTCTATATTACGAATGTTGATGACCGGGACTATCTGGAGGATATCATCCGGGCAACGCTGCCGGAGCTCATTTCATCCAAGTCCAAAGCCAAAAGGAGTGCTGTGAACCGTCAGGTGCCGGCTTCCCTGGATGATGTCATCGAAGACAACATTGTTTGCTCTCAAGACTTGCGGGCATTCTTCGAGCAGTACTTGGGCAAGAACTTCCGCTTCAAAGTAGATTTTCAGAGCTGGCTTAGGGAAAATGCCGGCCTCACCTTTCGTGACGCCGTAGAAGCATATCGGATGTTGACAACCCGGAGACAATAACACGATTATCTCCAGGTCCTTTCACTCTTATTTGCGCCAACGTTTCAACTGCGGGAAATACATCTTCATCTGGCCGATGTATTCTTCCTTCGTAATGGGCTGTGGCAGGCCCTTGTTCACCTCGTCCACGAACTGGGCGCA
>JAFWPT010000123.1 GCA_017509375.1 Bacteroidales bacterium
TGCTGATGGCAGTACTGTTTGTAGTCTGCCTCATTACGTCCAATCTTTTTGCTACCAAGGTAATATCGCTTTGGGGCGTAAATTTGCCCGGAGCGGTTATGATTTTCCCCATTTCGTACATTCTCAACGACTGTATCTGTGAGGTATGGGGGTACCGCAAGGCACGCCTGGTTATCTGGACGGCATTCGCTATGAACTTTTTCGTGGTCATTGCCGGACAACTCTTGGTATATATGCCTGCAGCCTCTTTCTGGGATGGAGCACCCCATTTTGATTACGTGTTTGCTATGGCTCCCCGTGTGGCCGGCGCATCGCTCCTTGCCTTTCTTGTGGGCTCCACTCTGAACTCATTGGTAATCAGTAAGATGAAGATAGCCGACAAGGGGCGCCGTTTCGGCGTACGTGCAATTCTGTCTTCGCTGGCAGGGGAGGTCTCAGATTCGCTTATTTTCATGCCGATTGCCTTTATCGGTACGCCTGTAAAGATTCTTGCGTCCATGATGCTGGCCCAAGTCACCTTCAAAGTATGCTACGAGATTATTGTGCTGCCGCTTACTGCGTTCGTAGTGCGTAAGGTTAAAGCATTCGAAGGCGTGGATACTTTCGATAATGGAATTTCTTACAACCCGTTTAAAATCAACGATATTTAATGGAGAATCGTAAAACTGAAGGGCTGCATGCGCTAGGCAGCAAGTCCGAGTACAAGCAGGATTATGCCCCTGAAGTGCTCGAAACGTTCGAGAACAAGCACCAGGAAAACGACTACTGGGTTCGTTTCAATTGCCCTGAGTTCACCAGTCTGTGCCCTATTACCGGCCAGCCGGATTTTGCGGAAATCCGCATATCCTACATTCCGGATGTGCGTATGGTAGAAAGCAAGAGTCTCAAGCTGTATCTTTTCAGTTTCCGTAGCTGCGGCGCTTTCCATGAGGATTGTGTGAACATCATTATGAAGGACCTCATAGCCCTGATGGATCCCAGGTATATAGAAGTTACCGGGCTGTTTACTGCGCGCGGTGGTATAAGTATCTACCCTTATGCTAATTACGGCCGTCCTGGTACCAAATATGAAACACTTGCCGCAAAGCGGCTTGAAATCCACGAATAAGATGAAGACACTGCGTATTCCACTGCTCCGTAGCTTGGAGACCAACGATTTGGATACTGCCCTCGAACTTGAGGGCGAGCGTTTTTCCGTAGAAGAGTGCAACTGGCCGTCACAGTTCCCCTACAGCCCTTTCTGCCATGGTCGCATAGCCCGTACCGAAGATGCGCTGGTGGTGGATTTCAGGGTGAGCGGACTGGATTTGCGGGTTCAAAACCTTGAGGACGGCGGACGCAGCTGGGAAGACAGTTGCTGTGAACTCTTCCTGCAGGTTCCCGGCAGCAAAGAATACTTCAATTTTGAAACCAATGCCGCCGGCAAGCTGGTCGTGGCTCGCGGAGAGGGCAGAGGAGACCGCAAAGCATTGCCTGCCGAGGCTTTGGAACAGATTGTCCGCATGACTACGGTAGAGGGCGCTCAGGATTACTCGGGCGGTGTCTGGTCCTGGAGGGTAATCCTTCTTATTCCTTTCGAATTGATGGGGATCGACGCCGGAGATCTGCCGGAAAGACTGCTAGGGAATATCTACAAATGCGGCGACAAGACGGCTCACCCTCACTATCTCAGCTGGTCTCCGGTGGGAACCCCGTCCCCCGATTTTCACCGTCCGGAATTCTTCGGTGAATTCTTGATGGGCTCCATGTGAATCGTCACGAAGGTATCTCTGCCAAAGTGCTCCTTCAATTTTGACTCAATCTCGCTCACCTTGTCGTGAGCCAGGTACAACGGCATATTACCGTCCATCCTTACGTGGACTTCTATAGCCGTCTGCTTCCCTATCCTGCGGGTCCTCAGGTTGTGCGGATCGGTGATTCCGGGGCAAGAGCAGATAATCTCGTTTATCTGTTGCTCCGCTTCATTGGAAAGGGAACTGTCCGTAAGTTCCTGTATGCTGCCCTTGATGATGTCGAAGGCGACTTTGACCAGCATCGCGCCCACGATTAGGGACGCAATAGGATCCATAACCGCCCATTTGTCGCCCAGTATTATGGCGAAAGCTATGCCGGCTGCCGCAGCTACAGACGACAAGGCGTCGCTGCGGTGATGCCAGGCGTTTCCGATTACCGCCTTTGAATCCAGTTTGCGTCCGCATCGGATGGTATATTGATACAAAGCTTCTTTAACGGCGATGGAGACCAATGCCGCCCAGAGGGCAAGCTTGCCTGGTACGGGTAGCAATTCCCCGGAAAGTGCTCTGGAGAGCAATACACTGCCGTTTACAATAATACCGATGGCAGCTGCTATCAGCGCCAAGCCTATGAAAAGCGTGGCTAGAGTTTCGAATTTCCCGTGCCCGTAGTCATGCGACTCGTCCTGCGGCTTGCCGCTGATGTGTACGAAAACCAATACGATAATGTCCGTAAGAAGATCCGAGAGCGAATGTACGGCATCGGCCAGCATGGCGGCGCTTCCTGCCACCCAGCCTGCAAAAAACTTGAATACGGTAAGCAGCACGTTTCCGGCACTGCCGACCAAAGTCACTTTCTGTATTTCCTTCGTCCTGTCCATTGCGACGTAAATATACAAAAATCTGCACAGAAAGGAAAACTGCATATATTTGCAAAGGGTACTAAACTGTTCGTAATGATGAAGAAAACCTATCAGGTTTTAGCGCTTTTGTGCTGCCTGTCGCTTGTACTTTCGTGTAAATCAGCCGGGACCTTAGTGGCGTGCGGCGAAATCCGTGCGGACCGTCTCGACGACCTGATCTGGGAAAACGAGTACAGCGGATACAGGGCTTTCGGTCCTGCGTTGCAGGCCAGGGGCGAAACGGCTTACGGCTACGATGTGTTTACCAAGAGCGTCGCCCGTCCCGTTATGCACGAGCGCTACGAGAAAGCCCTTGGCCCGGAGCGGCTTTCTTTTCACCACGACCACGGGGACGGAATGGATTCCTATGGCGTGGGCCCCACCCCGGGGTGCGGCACTGCCGCACTAGTAGATACGGCCGGTATCGTTTATCCCTGGTGCTGGGAAGAATCGAACTGAAAATAACAGACGGTAAACAACCGCAAATAAATCCTCGTAACTTCCGAAAACACAACATTTTGCAGAAATATTTGCGAATTAGAA
>JAFWPT010000124.1 GCA_017509375.1 Bacteroidales bacterium
CGCAACCGACCCGGACGCCGACCGCGTAGGCATCGCGGTACGCGACAACGATGGCAAGATTGTAATCTTCAACGGCAACCAGACCGCTTCCATGCTGACTTATTACATCCTCAGGCGCTGGAAAGAGCTGGGCAAACTGACCGAAGGCAAATATGTGGTTAAGACAATAGTAACCACCGAACTCATCTCCGACATCTGCAAGAGCTTCGGAGTACCTGTTTACAACGTGCTTACAGGCTTCAAGTACATCGCCGAAGTAGTGAAGCGCAAGGAGGCCGAGGGCGGCGAGTTCATCTGCGGCGGCGAGGAAAGCTACGGTTTCAACGTGGGCGAATTCGTACGTGACAAGGATGCCCCCGTAACCTGCATGATGATTGCGGAATGTGCCGCATGGGCAGCCGATAACGGCATGACCCTCTATCAGTTGCTGCAGCAGATTTACGCCGAATTCGGCTACCGCAAGGAAGGTCTCGTGAGCCTGGTGCGGAAGGGCATCAGCGGAGCTCAGGAAATCCAGCAGATTATGTCCGGTTTGCGCAGTACGCCTCCTGCAGAGCTCTGTGGCTCCAAGCTAACCAAGATGATCGACTACCTCGATACCGAGAAAACCGGACAACCCAAATCGAATGTCCTGCAGTTCTTCGACGAAGCCGGAGACGTGGTATCAGTCCGGCCTTCCGGCACCGAGCCCAAGATAAAGTTCTACTTCGGAGCCAAGGGAGCTGACGCCGACGAGAAGATCGCCAGGCTGAAAGCCCAGTTTACCGGCCAATAGGCCCGAAGATTGAAACATAATTCGCAAAACTATAACCAATGACAGAACAAGAGATAAATGTCAGATATCAGGAATTCACGTCCATTGACGAATTGAACGCCGAAGACCGTGAACTAGCTCAGGCGGCAATCGAAGGCATGAAGGGTTCTTATGCCCCGTACTCCCACTTCAACGTAGGGGCGGCCGTACGCATGTCCAACGGGCAGATAGTGCGCGGTGCGAACCAGGAGAACGCAGCGTTCCCATCCGGGCTCTGCGCCGAGCGCACCGCCATGTTTGCCGCCGGAGCAAAATATCCGGACAAAGATATGTGCAGTATAGCACTTGCCGGCGGCATTTACGGGCGCATTACGGACGAACCGGCCACGCCTTGCGGCGCCTGCCGGCAGGTAATGGCACAGTACCAGGCCAAGTCCGGAAAGCCCATGAGCGTGATAATGGTTGGCGGCAAAAAGGTTTGGAAATTTGAAAAAGTGGATGATATTCTGCCCCTGATTTTCGACAGTATATAAGGTTCAAAAGGACTGAGATATTGTTTGTAATTTCCAAATTATTACTACCTTTGCACTTTAGGGAAAGTCCTGTGCGACCAGCTCCCTCAAAACTCCCCCAGGGCCGGAAGGCAGCAAGGGTATGAGGTTGTAGCGGTGCGACGCAGTAAGCTTTCCCTATTTTTTTATAACCCAAAGAGGCCGGCCAAAAGAAAATGGCCGGCCCCTTATGTGTAAAGAAGTCAAATAATTAAATGCAGGTATATCCGCCGTCAACGGCGATGTTCTGTCCGTTCACGTAAGTGCTGGCGGGAGAAGCCAGGAAGAGGGCGCAGGTGTCGAGCTCTCCGGACTTGCCGTAACGGCCCATAGGGATATTGTTCTTTGCGATTGCCTGGAAATAATCGGAATCCAGGGTTGCGGTAGTGAGGTCTGTATAGAAGTAGCCTGGGCATATGCTGTTAACGGTGATGCCGTATTTACCCCACTCGGCGGCGAGTGCGCGGGTAAGGTTCACCACTCCGCCCTTGGCGGCATGATAAGGTGCGGACCCCACGATGAGGTTGCCTACCAGACCATACATAGAAGCAATATTGATGATA
>JAFWPT010000125.1 GCA_017509375.1 Bacteroidales bacterium
ACCAGGTCCCAGCAGGCCTGCAGCGTTTCGGCGGAAGGAACCTCGATAGCTACGTGTTTGCCGTGCTCCATAGCGTACAGGGCGATGGGCACGTGATGGAGCCAGTCGGTGCAGATATAGACCAGATCAACCGCAGGGTCCTCGCAAAGCTGCTTATAAGCCTCGTCAGAGCCGGAATACGGAGTTGCAATCTGGCCTCTGGAAGCCAGAAGGTCTATATTCTTCTGTACCCTGTCCGGCTCTACGTCGCACACGGCGGCGATATGGCAGCCCGGAACATATGTCAGGCGGTCAACCGCTCCGCTGCCCCTGTCGCCAACGCCGACTATTCCTACTCCTACGTTCCTGATAGGCTCCGCGCGAAATTGAATCATATCTTCCTGTCCTGCGGGACGGGGAGGCGTGGGGGTACGGATGATACCATCATCTTGAGCACATGAGGCAAGCAGTATGGCAGCCGCTGCGCATACAACTAATAAACGTGTAGCTTTCATATTGTTAATGATTCTAAAGGCTTTCCAGTATCGCACGCATCTGAGGAACCTTGGCCATGGCTGCCTTGAAAAGGGCTACCTGGTTGCGGGTACGAACCAGATTGTGCTCGGGATATTTGATTTTGTAGTAAGTGTCTCCGTTGATATAGTCGGCAAAGAAGCGCACGGCCTGCATATAAGGGAACAGGCACGCGGCATAGGGCAGGTTCTCCCTCTCGATGGGTGTGAGGAACACCTTGGCCGACTTGATGTAGCCCTGCGCAAAGGCCTCGAAGATATCCATCTTGAAGTCCACCTTGTCCACTGCGGGGTCGTCTTCCGCTACGGTATTGGCCGCAGTGCGCAGGAAATCGCCGAAATCGGAGAAAACAAAGCTGGGCATTACGGTGTCGAGGTCGATGACGCAGAGAACCTTGCCTGAAGCGTCGAAGAGCATGTTGTTAACCTTGGTGTCGCAGTGGCAGATGCGCTTGGGCAGCTTGCCCTCTCGGTGCAGGCGCTCGGCCTTGCACATCTCCTCTTCAAAGGGAAGGAGTTCATCGAGTATGGCGCGAACCTCGGGCTCGGCCATGCGGCCTGCCTTGTCGGCGGCTACGGCCTCGCGCAGTTGCCTTGCACGGAGTTCCATATTGTGGAAATCGGGAATAGTCTCGCCCAAGGGCTCTTCAAGATCGGCAAGCATTGCCTCGAAACGTCCGAAGGCCTCTCCGGCAAAGCGGGAGTATTTGGGATCGACTGTTTCGAAGGTATATGCGTCGGGAATGAATACCGAGATTCTCCAGTATTTGCCATCTTCCTCCAGCCATGTGCATTCACTACCCTTCAGCGGTACGAAATGCAGCACCTTGCGGTCGATGTCCGATTCGCCGGCGGCTTCCAGTTTACGGCGTATGTGGCCGGTAACCGCAACGATATTGCGCTGCAGCAGGTCGACGTCCTGGAAGATAGCGTTGTTCGCCCTCTGGAGCACATAGGCCGTGAGGCCGTCGGTCGTAATTTTGTAAGTGTCATTAATCAGCCCGTTGCCGAGCGGTTTGATTTCCTTGACTTCGCCTTGGATGGCGAAGCGGTTTGCAATATTTTCGAGGTTCATGTCGATTTATATGGTTTACTCATGTAAGACAATTCACAAACTGTCCAGTAAACTTATTGTATCCTGTCGCGGAAAAACTTTTCCCAAAGGCTTTGCCAGTTGCCGGGGATTTCGTGCTGGAGCTTGGGGTAGTAGTAATACTGCTTGTCGGTGTTCAGCAGGTTGTTGAACGGGGCTATGTTGGTGTGCGGCGGGCAGGTGCCGTCTTGAAGTCCGCTGCACGCTATAACAGGGCAGCTGATGCGGGTGGCAAGGTTCTTGGTGTCGAAGTAGCTCAGGAAAGCGTACATTTCCTCGTCGCTCATCGAGCCCTTGCTCTTGCGGGCTGTATCGCCCGGCCAGGTTACAATATCAAAGTAGTCTGGAAAGTCTCCCAGGAATGCTACGCAAGGGGCAATGGCCCGCAGGGGAATATCGCTCAGCGCTGCGCAGGCATAGCTGAACGCGCCGCCTTGGCTGGAGCCCTCGGCAAACACATTGTTCATGTCGCACTCCGGACGGGTAGCGAGGAAGCGAACCGCCTGCACGCAGTCCATGAATGCACCGCGGTAGTAATAAGAGTCTTTCTTGCCGAAGTTATAGGCGAACCAGTCGCCGTAGATATTTACGAAGTCGCCCTTGCCGTCATCGACACGCAGCGATGCAGGGCGGTTGTTGATCATTTGCCCGCGGTTGGAGAAATAAAGTTCTGCCCACTCCTGCGACGTGCCGCCTGACGGGCAGGACAGCTTGGATGCGGGTTTCTGGTCGTCGTAGCCGAAGAAATGCACAAGCACAGGGTGCTTCTTGCCGTCCTGAGGCTGCAGATAGTAGCCGCGTACAGTTACAGGTTCTCCTTCAGGGCCGTCGGGAACTGATTGCATCTCAACCAGATACACCTTGCGTGATGCGGTGCTCCGGCTTTTGATCTCGGTCAGCTCCGCCTTCATGTCAACGGCGGCAAGCTGGGCCTTGGCAGCATCCCAGAAAGCATCGTAGTCTGCCTGCTTGTCGGGCACAGATACAATTTTGGCAGGGGAGATGCCAAATACGAAAGAACTGATCTTGCCGTTTTTCAATTGGAGAGTTGCCCACTGGTTATTTACCGTGCAGCTTGCGCGATAGAATCCGGCAGGCAGGTCTTCCGTGGTGGTGAGGACAATGTCCTGCTCGCTCTCGCCAGGCAGCTCGACACTGCGGGTGAGGGTGGTAACAGCCGCTTTTTTGTCGGTAGTAATCACGGCCTTTGCCTCTGCGGTGATGCTTTCCTTATTTGGGTTTTCGGCGTGGATTGTGAGTTCCGGCTTGCCTTCCCATACCCAGTCATCATTAATGACAAGCGAAAGATTGAGAGGCGTAGGCTCTTGGGTTTTGCCCTCCTCGTCGTCCGGCCCGGGATTGACTGCGGGAGTCTTGCATCCTGTCATCAGAGCCGCAAAAACGGCCACGGCAGATAGAAGGAGATATATCTTCTTTTTCATAATCAATTAGTTAAGGCCGGTGAACGCTATTTTGTAAATACAGCAGGTGTTATCGTCGTCAAGA
>JAFWPT010000126.1 GCA_017509375.1 Bacteroidales bacterium
CACATGTTCATGCACGGCGGTTTCTGGCACATATTCTTCAATATGTACACCCTTTTCATCTTTGGGACAGTGCTGGAGCGCATACTGGGGCCCAAGAAGTTCATCTTTTTCTATATGGTTTGCGGACTTGGCGCCGCAGCCATGCAGATGGGAACCCAGTATCTGGAGATGCAGTCTTTCCTGGCCTCTGACTCTCAGGCCGCGGTGCAGGGGATAGTGGCCCTTAAAAGCACGCCGACTGTAGGAGCCTCCGGAGCCATTTACGGAGTGCTGATAGGATATGCGATGCTGTTCCCGGATTCCAAAATGACCCTGCTGTTCCCTCCGGTCACGCTGAGCGCCAAATGGATGGTGGTGATTTTCGCCGCAATAGAATTGTTTACCGGTGTCGTGGGATGGGCGGACGGTATAGCTCATTTCGCCCATCTGGGCGGTATGCTCATAGGCTGGCTGCTGATAATCTGGTGGAGGCGCAGGGGTGTTCTGTTCAATCGTAATTCGTTATGAAAGAGATAATTGAAGAAGCTGTACGGGTGCTGAAAGAGGGCGGCGTGATACTCTATCCCACCGATACTGTGTGGGGTATAGGCTGCGACGCTACGAATCAAGCGGCGGTGGAAAAAGTCTTCCGGATAAAACGCCGCAGCGGGGCCAAATCGCTGGTGCTCCTTGCGTCCGACCTGGACATGGTAGCCCGGTATGTGAAACAGATTCCGTCCATCGCCATCGACTTGGTGGAGGTGAACGACGCCCCCATGACCATAATCTATCCGGGCGCCCAGGGCCTTGCACCCAATGTGGTGGCCGAAGACGGCTCCGTGGGCATACGTATTCCCATGAGCGAATTCTGCCGCGACCTGGTGTACCGCTTGCGGCGTCCGCTGGTATCTACTTCGGCAAATATTTCCGGGGAAGCTACCCCTGTCAACTTCCAGGCTGTCAGCCCGGAAATCCGCTCCGCCGTGGACTGGTGCGCACCCCGCCGGCTTGAGGCGGGAGCTACCGGCAAGGCGTCCCAGATAATCAAGCTCGGCCTTGACGGTGAGGTAGAAATAATCCGTCCCTGATGTACGTAGGCCTTATATCCGACACTCACGGCGTCTTCGATGACGCGTTCAAGGAATTCCTGGCACCGGTAGATGTGATATGGCATGCCGGGGACTGGGGCGGTGACATATCGTTTGCCGAGAGAATTGCAGCTTTCAAGCCGGTGGTGGGAGTGTACGGCAACTGCGACGGATCCTCCATACGCTATATGTACCCGGAGGCGCAGGTTCTGAAGGTCCAGGGACTCAAACTCTTGATTACCCATATCGGTGGCTCTCCGGGGCATTATTACCCCTCGGCAAAGCAGCTGATAGAGCAGCATCGCCCCGATGTGTTTATATGCGGACATTCTCATATCCTGAAAGTTATGCACGACGATAAGTTCAACCTGCTGTACATCAACCCGGGAGCAGCCGGCCTTCAGGGGTGGCAGATTGTGCGTACCGCGTTGAGATTCAAGATAGAAGACGGTGCAATTAAGGATATGGAAGTGTTTGAATATCCAAAAAAACTTTCTACCTTTGCGGGTTAGTTTATTAATTCAAATAATTCAGTGCTATGAAGAAGGTTATCATTTCTCTTGCTATCGCCGCTCTTTTCCTGAGCTCCTGCAGCTGCAACAACTGTTGCAACAAGAAGGCCGCTGAGGGTGAGGCTGCTGCAGTCGAAGAGGTTTGCGATTCCACAAAGTGCTGCTGCGGCGAGTGCGCCGAGGGCCAGACTTGCGAGGGTTGCGAGAAAGCCGAAAACTGCGACAAGTGCCAGAAAGCGGAAGGTTGCGAAAATTGCCAGAAAGCCGAGTAATTATCGCTTTATGCTTTTTTAACGGCAATTGCAATGCAATCGGAAGAAGACGCGAGTAATCCCGCGCCTTTTTTTGTATATTTGCAGTATGAGACTATACACGCTTACATCTGACCTTCACGGAGAGCTCGCCAAGAACGCACATAACGAGC
>JAFWPT010000127.1 GCA_017509375.1 Bacteroidales bacterium
TGCCTTTATCCTGATACTATATACACTTTTGACAAATCGGTACGCAACAGGTACTCGCGTATATTGCCTACATCAATCAGACCCTGGAAACGACCTTCGCCGTCAAGCACTGCCGCCACCGCCGCGTTATTGTCCTGCACCGCAGCCACTACATCCCTCAGATACCCTCCGATATCAATTCTGGGATACTTGTCCCGAATCAGGGTCCGTGTACTCATCAGCGTGAGCGCCGCCTGGTCGTTGTCATGCGTCAAAAGGTCGCCGCTCTGGGCAATGCGCTTAGTATAGATTGAGTACTTCTCGAAGATTCGAGTTGTGCCATAAGACACAGTGGACGCAATGATTAGCGGAATCAACAGCTCGTACCCGCCTGATATTTCGGCAATCAGGAAGATTGCTGTCATGGGAGCCTGCATGACCCCCGCCATAAGCGCAGCCATCCCGACAAGCACGAAATTCTGCTCCGGAACGCCGGCGCCCATAAGATTGAAGACTCTGGCCATTACAAGCCCCCCTATTGCACCGCAGAACAATGTGGGCCCAAAAGTACCGCCGTTGCCGCCTCCGGCGTTCGTCACCGTCATAGCCAGCACCTTTACCAGGAATACCAGCAGGAAAAACAGCGCAAGTCCCCATCCGGAACCGGTCAGAAAACTTAGTACGGACGAACTTCCTTCGGTAACGTCGCGGCCGTTCAGCAAATCCGAGAGTACGCCATAGCCCTCGCCATATAGTTGAGGAAAAAGGAAGATCATAAGACCCAGCGCAACTGCGCAAAGGGCCCAGCGCAAGTAGGCGTTCTTCAGCTTGCCCAACTTGTCCTCAAGCCACAAAGTGGTACCTGTGAAATATAAGGAGCCCAGTCCCAGCAGTATTCCCATAAGCACGTAAAACGGTATGTTCCACATGGAAAAGGGAGTGAGCGAGCAGGCGAACATGGGGGTGTGTCCCCTGAAAATATATGCCACCACCGTCGCCGAAATCGTTGAAATGAGCAACGGGAGCATGGAAGACATGGACAGGTTGAAGAGCAGGATTTCCATGGTGAACAGCACTCCGGCAAGAGGGGCCTTGAAGATACCTGCGATAGCCCCTGCGGCACCACAGCCAAGCAGCACCGTGATATTACGGTAGGACAAGCCGAAAACACGGCCCACATTGCTGCCGATAGCAGCTCCGGTATATACAATTGGCGCCTCTGCACCCACGGAACCGCCGAAACCTATGGTAATGGAGGACGTAAGCATGGAAGACCACATATTGTGCGGCTTGATCTTGGATTCACCCCGGCTGACCGCCAGCAGAACTTTCGTGACTCCATGTCCTATATTATCAGGAATCAGGTACTTGAGGAGCAACAAAGAAAACAGCATGCCCACTCCGGGAAGAATGAGGTACTGAGTATTGTAGGGCAGGGATATACTGCCGTCCAGAAGATGCTTTATCGAGTCTATGCACCAGGTCAGCAATACTGCCGCAAGACCGGAGCAGAGACCTACCACAAAACTGAGCAGGAGCAGACGGCTCCTCTCAGGTACCCGCTGCAGGAAATTCTTATGAATCTGACGAATCGTCATCCCCTCCGTACTGGGAAATATTGTCATCCGGGAGCGTGTCGTCGCCCTCAGGTGCTGCGGAAGTTCCTGCGACCTCCTCGGCCTCGGCTTCTTCTTCGCCCTCAAGCCAGCGCTCGACATCCTCGGGATTGTCAATATCAACCTTTATCTTTACGAGATAAATATCCGCATCCGTTTCGATGGTAACTGCATAGAACGGCTCTATCAATTTGCCGGTACGGGGATTGACACCGGGAGAATACTTTACCAGGTCCGGAAGCAGATCGGTGAATCCTTTGGGATACTTCTCGTTGAAAAGCTGGGCGATGTCTGCAGGAAGGTTTTCCTGGCTGATAACGTGTCTGCGCTTGCTGTCTGAATTCATGTTCACAGGTTAATATGGTGCAATAATAA
>JAFWPT010000128.1 GCA_017509375.1 Bacteroidales bacterium
CGCACCGCAAGTTAGCGTTCCGTGGGAACTGCTGCCGGCCGTTCCGGGGAATGCCCACTTGGCGCCTGTGTAATTCAGGCTTGTCTGGCTGCCGGCGGGAACCACGTAAAAGCATGGGTGCGAGCCGTTCTCGTTGATGGCGTTGTACCGCGACCAGTTGTCCCAAAGGGATGATGCCGTCACGGAAGAACTTACCCCGTCAATGGACACCTCGCGGGAAGACTTGTCAACGTGATAGACGATAAGTCCGGCCTCGGGGATGTAAGCATCCCATCCGGTCTTGCTGCGGCATTCGTAAACGAAATACTCACCGTCCATATCGGTCAGCGTCTTGTAAGCGACATTGCCGCTGACGCTGGTAAGGGTATATGTTCCGGACTGGCCGAACTCCTGTATGATTGACGGCTGCTGCCAGCCCAGCAATATGCGCTCCTCAATATTGAAGTACGGGGGTGTGCGGCCTTCGTTGTTGTACGAACCGCTGCACATTGTAGAATACGCATACAGGCCGCCGGCTTCGCCGTTGGTCTTGTAATCGGTATCATAGAAATCCGGAAGGCCCATGGCGTGGCCGAATTCGTGGCAGGCTGTGCCGATGCCGCACATTCTCAGTCCGTCGCTATACTCCACAATCTCGTTGGAGCAGGCGTATTTGTTGATCTTCTTGCCGTCGAGGGTAAGGGATATGCCTGCGGAAGTGAATTCCCACTGGTGGGGCCAGATGCAGTCTTCGCTGCCGCCGTCGGCTTCGCCCCTTCCTGCATAATACATGAAGACGAGGTCCACTTCTCCGTCATTGTCGTTGTCGTAGATGGAGTAGTCGATGGAAGTATCGAGCGACTGGCAGCCTTCCTTTACAGCATACTCGGGACGCAAATCATCGTCATCGCTATCATTCCCGCCGTAATAGGCCTGATTGTTGTCGAGACGTACCGGACCGTACACGTCGAATATGGGCTCGAACGCCCCACCGGAATTGTCGTAATAGTAGTCCCTGGCAGAACCGGTGCCTCCGTTTACGCTGTAATTATGATTGTTGAGCATAGCGGCGAAATCGGCATTGGCGGAGCTGCTGGAAAAGTGCACGTCACTGAACTCCACGAGTATCACGAGGAAATGCTTCGGTCCGCTGGCGACGCCCGCTTTGGCGGGAGCATAACGGCGCCGTGAGTTGGCTTCAGCCCTTGCTGCCCGGGCCTTGATGCGTCTTGCATTCAACTGGGCCTCCGAGACTGGGCGGTAGAATCCGTCTGCGTCGAGCGCCACCGTCTGTCCGGAAGCGTCGGTAGTCCAGTGGCAGAACTCATCGCCATGGAGACGTATCTTGATCACGCTGCCGTCCGGCTGGGTATAGGAACGCCACCCGGGGTAGGCGGGTACTGCAAGCGTTGAAACGCAGCAGCATAAAGCTGCAATAGCGATTACGAATATCTTTTTCATAGCCGGACTTACTTTTTGATGATTGCGCCCTTGCCGCTCCCGTCACTGAGCCAGACCATCGGTCCCTGCTCCTTGATGACGGTCATGGTGTATCTTGCGCTGTTCAGGCGGTTTACTCTACCGTAACGCCAGTTGACCGTAAGGGTAACCCGGTCTCCCTTGACGAAAGATTTCTTGTAGCCGCTTATTTCCAGTTCTTCAACCGTATCGGGATTGATGATGGTGTAGGTGAGCACGCCGTCCGTGTCGTATGCGCGGGTTACCTGATTGACGCCGGGGTCCAGGGGCCATTCGAGGCCTGTGCCGAGCCAGCAGCCGTAGTCGCTCTTTTGCAGCATCGGGTCGTTGGCAGAGATGGTGCCCCCGGAAGCGCTGCGACGGTAGATGGAAACGTCTGTCTGGCCCGAAGAATAGCAACTGAATCGGGGAGAACTGGAATTGTATTTCAAAAGCGTCCGTGTTCCTGCCTTGGCCGTAACAGTTGTGATACCGTTACTAATCTCGATGCTCCAGCTGGCATTGTCGTTCACAGAGGTAAGCGTGCTGAGAAGATAATTCTTAGCTGTAGTAGGACTGGAAAGGTAATAACTGCCGTCGAGGAAAGCGAATGTTCCGTCTGATGTTCCAGCCTTAAGTGTCAGGACAGTAGCATCACCCGGATCGGAAATAGCGCTGTTGGAAACAGTCACGTCAGCAGGAAGGCGGTAATTGCCCTTACTCTCTCCAAGAGCCACGTTATCACCGGTGACACTGGTACTTACAATCAGCACCTCATCCTCGGCCTTCAGCGTAGAAGCGTCGGTAACAAGTTCGAATGCGCCCGAGCCGCTTCCTGACCCGCTGCCAGCGGCAGTAAATTCAGCCCCGTCCATATCGACGGAGAAAACGGCCACCTGTCCGGCCTCGAACTTCCTGCCGGAAGGGAACTCCACCAGCTGCTCATGGCAGCCTGCGGAAGTGAATACGCTGACGGTCATCATCTCCCCGCCGACTTCCACAGGTGCGCACGCGAACCATATATCCGACGTACGCGAAGTGTTGACGGTAAGCGTCGAAGATGCCCCGTAATCCGTGATGCCCGATCCGGAAGTCTCCCAATACCAATCGCCAACGACAGGAGTGGTGACGGTCAGTTCGACGGCGGATACCGTCTCACCGTCGGCCAGATTCAGGTTGAGCAGGGACATACGCCCATAAGCCGTCAGGTGGTTGAAATAAAGGTTTACGTCCCCCACCTGAGTGGCAGAAGCGTACTCGTCGCTGGCAGCAGCAAGAATGATTCCCGCCTCGTCAGGAGACGCATCAGACGGCGTCTGCACGCAAGGGATGCTGACCTTCCATGCCTCGCGGCTGGGACTGAGCGCCAGAGCTGCAGAAGCAGGAGAAACCGAATAGAAAGTATAAGGACCGCTGACCCCGGAGAAATCGAAGGTCGCCTCGAACGAAGCCGTACCAAAATCAGAAGACGGTACGACACCGGCCGCTACGGCACTGCCATAATTGAGTGACAGCTTGACCTCCGAATCGTTGCTTGACCAAAGCGTAGGACGTACGCCGTTGCCGTCATCCTCTCCGAAGCGAGCCTTGGTCTCAGCAGGCTCGGCATAGAACCTCACGGTCCGGATGGGATTCGCAACCGACGTAAAACTCTCCCTCATAGGGACATCCACGCCCAACTCAGCCGGGCTGCATGCAAAAACAGCAACGGCGGCGCAGGACAGCGCCGCCAGTTGCATAAATTTTTTGTGGAAATACATTTTTATAGAGTTCCCCAGTTGTTGTCGTAAACCGAATTCAGGTTCGATGCGCCGGTGAACCAGCGATGGTCGGAATTGGCCTCTGCGGTATTCTGCACGCTGGCAGGCACTGCAGCGAAGAAGTCGAATC
>JAFWPT010000129.1 GCA_017509375.1 Bacteroidales bacterium
TACTTCCTTCATTACCTTTTTACTCACGAACGAGGGCCTGTCGAACGATACGACCCTCAAGCAGCTCGCTTACTTGAAATGGTTCCTGAGGTGGGCAAGGAACTTCCGTTACCATGACATGGCCGACTTCGAGTATTTCCGCCCGAAGCTTGCCAACACGAAGAAGAAGATCATCTTTCTCACGATAGAGGAGATCAAGAAGCTTCTCGCGTACGAGATCCCGGAGAGCAAGGCCTACCTGCAGCGGACCCGGGACGTGTTCGTGTTCTGCTGCTTCACCGGGCTCCGCCATTCTGACGTGTATAACCTTCGACGGAGCGATGTTAAGGAAGACCATATCGAGGTCACTACGGTGAAGACGGCAGATACCCTCTCCATCGACCTGAACGACGTAGCCCGCGGCATTCTGGACAAGTACAAGGATACCCCCATCCCTGGAAACAAGGCATTGCCAGTCATCAGCAACCAGAAGATGAACGACTATCTCAAGGAACTCTGCGAGCTGGCGGGCTTCGACGAGGAGATCCACATCACGACCTATCAGGGGGCGGAGCGCATCGACACGGTGTATCCGAAGTATGCCCTCATCGGCACGCACCAGGGACGGAAGTCCTTCATCTGCAACGCCCTCGCCGCCGGCATCCCGGTGAACGTGGTGATGAAATGGACGGGACACAGCGACTACAAGGCGATGAAGCCTTATATCGACGTTGCCGACTCCATCCGGGCCAGGGAAATGAACAAGATGAATAACTTGCTGTAACTATGACGCTGGATTATTCAATATGGGTACCGGACCTGTCTTCAGGGGTAGCGAAGGATGATTGTAACTCCCTCATGAACAGATTTGATTATGCGGACTCCTTCATAGATCCCGATCGGATAAAGATGCTGATGTACAAGGAGGGGAAGAGAAATATTTGGTCTGTAGTCGCTTTTAGGGATAAGGTACGGGAAAGGAAGGATTACCTTCAGAGCCATCAACTTGATTTCAATGAAGAACTACAAGACCGTATGATCAAGATTTGGGAGTTCTTTGGTGAATGGGAATATGCCGGCGATGTTGATTACGAAACCCGGCTATTTGAATTAGCCGGAAAGAGAGAAGAGTTGATAGAAGAAAGAGATAGCATCAACACTTCATTGGACGAGATGCTTCCTACATATGATAGGCTGAATGAAGAAATCAAGAGGACGGATGATTTGATAGTTGATGCCAGAAAACGGTATAATCTTCAAGAAGATTTGCAATATCTTAGAGGGACGAAACAAATCTATCAGAGGATTCTGGATAAACTATGTCAGATATACGAATTCGTCAACGATTATTTGGATGAGAGCAAGTACGCTCCTTTGATCAAGCTGTTTGATGATCATTTGCTTTTCGCGGATATCATCGGTTTCACCTTTGACTTGTTCCGGGATTTTTTCGATCCGCTGTTAACGGAGAAACAGCTACTTCTTGCCCTGAGTCCGAGCGGTTTTTTACCGCCTCGAACTTGTAGAGTAAGCAAAACTGCCGTATCTGTACTGATTCACACCATAGCCACATCTTACCATGTTTTCCGCAGTCCTGATGTCCTGAAGGAGGACCCGGACATGGTGAAAAAATGGGAGTCAATGGTACTTCCCCGTTTCGGTATCTCTGAGGCCTACTACGACTCACATAAGTACGAATTCAAATACACCAGCAAAAAGGGTGAAGAAGATGGTGGTAGTTTGGATAAGGAGATAAAAAAGAGGATGCATTTATACACAGATTACCTCAATAGCCTATATAGCTTTAACAGGCAAGTCAAGGGTCATCAGGAAAAGAAGCGGTAACGTATTCCGAACCCACTCCGATTCGGAGTAAGACGGTTTATTATTCGGCCAGGATGTCAAGTCATTGATATTCTGGCCTTTATCGTTGTGGATTTTGACTGTTACCAGCCACTCATTATCCTCATTTATTCCGATTTTCCCCCGATTAAGAAAAGGTAATTTTGCAACTGGAATTCCAGTAGTTCCAATAATGGTTTAACGATCAACAACAGGATATGAAAACGACTGAAAACACGAACACTTTGCGTACTTTGATGATGATCTTCTGGGCTATCATGGTCGCCCTCAAGGACGATTTTGACGGTGACACCATGAACGCCATCATGAAGGCCGTTGGCTCCGTTACCGGCTTGTCCGTTGGCATGGGACCCCTTGCCACCGGTAGCGGCAATCAGGAGCCCCAGGCGAGCGCGTCTGACTATGTATTCGGTATCCGCGGCTTGGCCGACTATCTCGGGGTGTCGGACCCTACCGCCCAAAAATATGTCAATTCCGGCAAGCTGGATCCAGCCATCCGACGCGTGGGTAAGAAATACTCATTTTTGAAATCGAAGGTAGACGAAATCTTCTCAAATAAATAGAAAGTCCGCCCCGGGAAGGACGGACAGACTGTTAGTCTTTGATTTCTATGCTGCATCACAAATATACGGATAAAATATTGGAAATCAAAGCTTTCAGTCCCGCAAACCCTCTTTTTTTGGTTAAAGGACAAAGCTGATGAAACAAGGAGTCTACACCAAGATCTATCCGTTCATGCATAGAGACCTCGGTCTTTCCGGCCTTGGCAAGGAAATCTTTGCCGTGATTTTCGGGTTCTGGTCCAAGACTCGCAGCGCCGTGCGCGTTCCGTATCCCATCATCCAGGAGATAACGGGAGCCAGTGTCCCTACTATCTCCGCACATCTCCAGTGCATGGAATCCGAGGGTCTGTTGCAGGTCAAGAGAGAGCCCGGGAAACCGAGCATGTACATGGTAGTGCTTCCGGATCAGGTGCTTACCGATTTCGAGGCGGCTTATGGACCTGAGAGCACCCCTGAGACCGAAGTCAAGTCCCCAAAAGCCCCCAGACAATCTTCTGCAATAAGCGTGAATTCACGGCAGGTGAGCGCTGCCGAAGCCTTTGATGACTCCGAGAACACGCTGACGCCGAAACCACCTGGTTGATCAAGACCCCTTAAGAACCTTAAGTACTTAAATCACTTAAGGGGTACCCTTTAAATCCTTTAAGGGGTGGGTACTTAAATCCTTTAAGGGGTACCCCTTAAATCTCTTAAGGGCACCCCTTAAATCTTCTAAGGCGAATATAATAAAATAAAGAGAAATAAATATTTAATTAAAAAAGATCCATTCGAGGCAGGTGGAAGCGCTTTGTCGGAGACCCCCAGTTGAAAGCAAGCGTCACCCCTTAAATCCTTTAACCCCTTAAATATCTTAAGTACTGTATGGATGATTTGAAAAGCATGGATGATGTGGTATCCGCATACAGAAGAACCTTGCAGGTCAAGTTCAAGGATCCGGTTCCGAAGCTCAAGATTCCCACTTCTGATGAAGGCGACCTGCGGGCCCGCCTGACCGCAGCGTACATGCTTGCCGTCGAGAGCCGTGATGTGGTTTTTAAGAACGATCCGGACACGGAAAAGAACATTCAGATGGTTGCCCATTGGATATGCGAGTCACCGAAAAGAGGCCTTTTGCTTTACGGAACGACTGGAAACGGAAAGACGACTATGCTGAATGCCATCAGGGCAATTCTCGACAACTATACTTACACGGAAGCGGTCAGAATCTGGTCGGCTGCCCACCAGGCTAAGGAAGAAGACGAGTACTGGATGCAGACTTACATGACTTCCCCGATCCTGATTATCGATGATCTGGGAGCGGAGCCGGAAATCTGCAAGGTGTATGGCGAGAACCGCTATCCTCTGGAGAGCGTCATTGTCCGTAGATACAGGAACCTGTTGACCACCATTATCGCATCCAACCTGACGCTGGATCAGATCGAACATCGGTATGGCACCCGCATGTTCGATCGGCTGATGGAGATGTATGACCGCATTGTGTACCGCGGCCCCTCATACAGGCGACAAGCATAATAACAAAAATACCAAAGATCATGAGTTCAATCGTAAAAAGTTTCCCCTTTCTGGAGCACCTGAGATACAACGCGCTGTGCCAGTCGCCGGCGTATCAGAAGATGCTCAAGCGGTCCTTCCACGAAAGACCCAACCCGGGTGCCCTGTATACGGGGTACCTGGTTGGAATCGGTTCCAAGGACGAAGTGAACGCCGAATCGTATTCGGTCATGTCTCACCTGGACAGGCGCTGGCCGCGGCTCGTGCCCTGGTTCCGGTCGCAGGTCGCGCTCGTCAGCGATGCTTTCGGGGCGGCTGTCACGGAGTCGTTCCTCGCGCTCGGGAAGGATCCCGATTCGACCAAGGCCTTCCTCGCCGGAAAGACATTCAGCGGGACGCTCCTGATCACGGATGCGAAGGCGACGGTCAGCTATGGCTTGACGTACGACGGGAAAGGCATCCTGTCCGACTATGGCGTCCTCTGGCTCGACTGCCTCGGGTCGATCATGGCCTATATCGTCCCCGGCGTGGAGTTCATCTCCCGCAACATCCTTCCGGACGAGAATGGAGACATGGCCCCGGAACCGATCCTGCGCACCGGATTCGGCAGCATGAACGAAACTGGAGCGGGTATCATCATTGCCATTCAGAACTTCCTCCTCTTCTGTCATTTTGCGGACGTGGACGTGAAGTTCGTCGCCCGGCCCGGCAGCCGCGAGGCGCGTCAGCAGGCGGGCGACAAGGACGCCTATGTCAATGACACGCAGTTCAACGTCCGTCATCTCACGGCGCACTACTACACGACCATCTGCCGCGACGAGAGCTTCGGGGTGCGGGGGCACTTCCGCATGCAGCCGTTCGGGACGGGGCGCTCCGAGCGGAAGCTGATCTACATCTCGCCCTTCACCAAGAACGGGTACCACCGCCGGGCCGATCTCCTCACCGGCGGAGAGTTCGGCAAAGGCATCCAGAACTGATCACCCGCATGACCCACTGGCCGGCGCATAATCTCGACGAGGTCGTCTCCTTCCTCAGGACTCAACATCCTGGGGAGAAGGGGATGGCGCGTGCGGTCAGCGAGCGTCTCGGGGTCAGTCCGCCGACCGTGACCGTGGTGTTCAAGCGGGACGACGCCAACCTGTCTTGGGCCGAGAAGGTCGCCGGGGCCTACGGGTTCCGGCTCCGGCTGTCGTTCCCGGAAATCAAACACAACGGGGCGGTCCTGCAGGACAGGGTGGCGGATGCCGTCTATCCCGATGCCGGCAACCTGGCCGGATTGGCGGAGTATGCGAAGCAGCTGCGCATATTATGAAGTCTATCGGCAAGTTTAATGAGCAAAACTCTGATATCTTCCGACATTGCCAAAAGCAGTTTTCTGAAATTTTCTGCCTGCTTACTACTTCCGGACTTATGTTCAATCATTGCGAGTTTGGTCAAGCCGTCAACCAGTTGAGCAA
>JAFWPT010000130.1 GCA_017509375.1 Bacteroidales bacterium
CGGTAAGGGCGGGATAAGAGACGAGGGCGTAAATATCGTCGGCCAGTGCATCCACATCCCAGAAATCTACCTTAAGGGCATATTTCAGGACTTCGGCGGCACCCGACTGGTGGGAGATAATAGAAGGCACCCCGGTACGCATAGCCTCCAGCGGCGATATGCCGAAAGGCTCTGATACAGAGGGCATAATGTAAACATCGGAAAGGGCGAACATCTTCTGCACTTCGGCTCCGCGGAGGAAGCCTGTGAAGTGGAAGCGGTCTGAAATGCCGAGCCTGGCCACCTGTTTGATGGCGCGGTTCATCATGTCTCCGCTGCCGGCCATCACGAAGCGTACGTGCTTGGTACGCTTGAGCACCTTGGCTGCAGCTTCAATGAAATACTCGGGGCCCTTCTGGAAAGTGATACGGCCGAGGAAGGTGACAACCTTGTCTTTGATCCCGCGTTCCACGCTGATATCCTCGCGTCCGCTGAAGTCCACGGCATTATGGACGGTCACCACCTTTGCAGGATCTATTCCGTACTTGTTGATGACAATATTTCGGGTAAGGTCGCTCACCGTGACCACCCTGTCCGCCGCCTGCATTCCGCGGGTCTCTATATCCAACACCCTGGTATCCAGGTGCTTCTCGTCGCCGCGATCATAGGAGGTAGCGTGCACGTGAACCACCAGCGGCTTGCCGGTGAGTTCCTTGGCGGCTATTCCTGCAAGATAGGTCAGCCAGTCGTGGGCATGGATGATATCGAACTCGTCCACATGCTGCATGGCGATGGTTCCGCCCACCTGGGCGTAACGGGACACCTCCTCCATGAGGTTGGCACCGTATTTTCCGGAAAAACGGAATTTCTGTCCAAAGCCTATCTCCGTCTGGCTCACGCCCTTCGCCTTCATCTTTTCGATTGCGTCGAAATACTCTTCGGGATCTACGTAGGGCACGATATTGGAGTCCACGTAGAAGAATTTCACCTTGTTGATGAATTCTTCCACGGTAGTACTTACGTTGCGCACTTCCACATCGCTGGCATTGAGGATGGTGGTCGCGCTCTGGTCTTCATCGCCGGAGGCGTTGGGCATCACGAACAAAGTCTCTACTCCATTGTAGGCCAGACCTTTGACGATGCCCTCGCAGGCCGTTCCGAGACCGCCTGCAATATGGGGAGGAAACTCCCATCCGAACATCAATACTCTCATGTTACTATACCTCCTTGTGTTTTTGAATCATTGCATCCACGATAAGCAGGGCCGCAGTACTGAGCGCGGAAGAAATAGCTCCGTGGGGCTCGTGGGGCGGGTCGCCGTCATAAAGTTCGGAAAATGCGCCTACGCCGTGCTTGCTCAGGTCTGCCCAAAAGCCTTCCACCAGCCACTCCGCCTTCTTAACGAAGGACGGTCCCTTGACCCGGAAGCTCACGTCTATGTACTGTTCCAGCAGGAAAGGACGCGTGCAGCCCTGGTGATAAACCAGGTCGCGCTCGGTCTGGGAGCCCTCGTACACGCCCTTGTATTTGGGATCACGGGGTGAAAGGGTACGGATACCGCGGGACGTAACGAGCTCGTTGTCAATCACTTTGAGTATTGAGGGCACGCACTCTTCCTCGAGCGGCGAATACTTCACCCATACAGCGTAAAGCTGGTTGGGCCGCACGTCCATATTGCGGCCGTAGCCATCCACATAGTCAGCCAGGCAGCCGCGATCCTCATCCCAGAAGAGATTGCGGAAGCTGTCGCGTATCTGCTCGCGAAGGGGGGCCCACTTGGCTGCGAACGCGCTGTTCTTCGGGCCGTACTTCTGCTCCATTTCAACGGCGAAGCAGATGGAGTTGTACCAGAAAGCGTTGGTCTCCACCTGGTAGCCCGCACGCTCCGTGACGGCCCGTCCGTTGATATAGGCGTTCATCCAGGTAAGCGCCACACCGTCCACCTGGGCCCAGAGCAGACCGTTGGGATGCATGGCAACCTCGCTGCGGCGGCCCGGCAGGTAGCTGTCTATGATGTCCCGCACCGTGACGCCGTATTTCTTCCATACTTTCTTGGGGTCGGCGCCGTAATCGATATATGCCTGAAGGGTGCTGGCCATATACAGTGGAGCCTCCACCTGGGTAGTGCGGCGCATCAGTCTCTCCTGCTCTTCGGCTATCAGGTTGTCCAGGATTTCCTCGAAATGGGCCGGGCTGTGAAGGCCGTACAATGTGAGGCCTGGAAGAGCCTGAAGCGTCTCGCGGAGCAGTCCGGTGTACATCCAGGAAAGGCCGGCATTAATCATCTCCACCCCGTTGTGACGGGTTATCAGGCTATCGGCGCAGCAGGCCAGCTGGTCGCGGTAGCCCGTGACCTCCGGCAGCTTGGCCCGGTAGGAATTATAAGCCCGCTTCAGCTGGGAAGGGGTCACCTCTACCGTGGAGCCGGAGAATACGACGGAGCCGCCCTGCGAAAGCTTGAGCGTGAAAACGCCGGGGGTGAACAGGTCCTCGGTGCAGTCGAAGCCGCGGCGGTACTCGTCGGAATAGGTGATGCGGTTGTTCCAGCAGGGCATGTACTTCCACTCGGCCTTGGTGTCGCTCAACTGAAGGTGCAGGTCCGGGTAATTGGGATACATACGGAAGGAAACGCCGCCGCCTATCTCCGTGAAGGAGGTGTTGGCTTCGTTGTTCTGGTGAGTGAGGTCGTGGATGTTGCGGAATGCCAGGAAGGGCTTGATGATAAGGGTAACCGGTGAAGGAGCCTTGATCAGTTCATATTTGACCAGGATCTGGTCTTTGTCCAGGGACAATATGAGACTCTTGCGGAAAGTGATTTCGCCTACCTGGTAAGTGATGCACGGCTCCGGATTCTCCGCAAAGTCCACCACATACTTGTGGCCGCGGGGCTCGTAAATGTCGCCGTAACAATGGATTCCCAGGTTAAACTGCTTTCCGTTCACCACGATGCTTTCGTCCAGGGCGGACAGCAACAGGAAGCGGTCTCCTCCGAACCTGTCAAGGGTAACGGCAAGAAGACCGTGGTAGCGGCGGGTATTACAGGTCACGATGGAGGTGTTGCAATACGCTCCCGTCTTGTTGGCGCAGATGATTTCGCGCTTGAGAGAGTAAGCCAGGTTCACCAGCTCGTTTTTGTTGAACTTCAAGAAAGCCATATTATACAGTCTTTTTCAATACTATTGCGCACCTGCTTGGCAGGTACAGGTACATGGTATGGTCATAAGCCTGATTGCCGTTGGGCGAGCGCTGGTCAAGTGCCGTATGCTTCTCGTCCGGCTGCAGGAGGCCGAATCCTCCGAAACGGGTTTCATCGGAATCGAATACCTTAACGTAGTCTCCCGCCGGGGCTGAGAATCCGTAATCCTGGAAAGAGCCCTGCGGGTTAAAATTGAACGCAAAGATACAGTTTTCCCTGCGGAAAATCAATATTTGTTTCTGCTCGTCGGCCACAAGCAGTTCCGGAGCCCCTTTCAGCAACTTAAGCTGCTTGAGAAGGTGCACCAGCACGACGTCGAATTCCTCCAGACCGTGGTAGCGGAGATCAGGGTTGTCCGCCAGGGACCAGAGGCGCCGGGCATGTTTGAAAGACCAGTCGTTCCCCTCGCGCGGGAAGTCTATCCATTCGGGATGGCCGAACTCGTTGCCCATGAAATTCAGGTAGCCTCCCCCGCAAGTGGCGGCGGTCACCAGCCGGATTAGCTTATGAAGGGCTATTCCCCTGTCCACCAGGGAGTTCTGCTGATCCTTCCGTATACTGAAGTACATCTCCTTGTCTATCAGGCGGAAGATAATGGTCTTGTCGCCCACCAGAGCCTGGTCGTGGCATTCGGCATAGCTGACGGTCTTCTCGTCCGCCCGCTTGTTGGTAAGTTCCCACCAAATCATTCCGGGGCTCCACTGCTCATCGGAGAGTTCCTTTATCCATTTGATCCAGTGGTCCGCGATGCCCATTGCCATGCGGAAGTCGAAGCCCACTCCGCCGGCGGCGAAAGGAGCCGCAAGACCGGCCATGCCGCTCACATCTTCGGCTATGGTGATGGCTTTGGGATTGAGTTCGTGTATGAGCATATTGGCCAGGCCCAGATAACTCACGGCGTTTTCATCGACCCCGCTGTTGAAATAGTAGTCGTAGTTGCCGAAATCCACTCCCAGGCCGTGATTCCAGTAGAGCATACTGGTAACCCCGTCGAAGCGGAAGCCGTCGATGTGGTACTCCTCCATCCAGTATTTGCAGTTGGACAGCAGGAAGTATTTCACTTCGTCTTTGCCATAATCGAAGCAGCGGGTACCCCAGGCAGGATGGCGGCCGGCGTCGCCAGGATAGAAATACAGGTCTTCGCGGCCGTC
>JAFWPT010000131.1 GCA_017509375.1 Bacteroidales bacterium
CAAGGCCATAGGCAAGACCTTCATCGATGTGTTTGCGGAGGAAGCCCGTCTTGTAAAGGACGCCAGGTGGCTCGCCCAGGGAACAATCTGGCCGGATATTGCAGAATCCCATTCCGACAAGGGGACTATCAAGAGTCACCATAACGTGGGCGGCTTGCCTGAGGACCTGAAGTTCGGGCTTGTGGAACCTCTGAAGTATTTGTACAAGTATGAGGTGAGGGAAGTTGGGGCCGAACTCGGTCTGGATTCTTATATACTTGGACGCCACCCCTTCCCGGGTCCGGGTCTGGGAGTACGCTGCCTGGGCGAGCTTACGCCGGAGAAAATCAGCATCCTGCAGGAAGCCGACTACATCTGGATCAAAGCCCTGCGCGATGCCGGCCTCTATGACAAAGTGTGGCAGGCGGCGGCCATTTTCGTGCCGGTTAAGACTACCGGCGTTTCGGACGGGCGCCGTACCTATGACAACGTGATAGCCCTGCGCGCGGTAAACAGCGTGGATGCGGTTACTGCCCAGGTGGTGCACCTGCCTTGGGAACTCCTGGACAGGGTGCAGAACGAGATTATTACCAAGGTGGCCGGCGTCAACCGTGTGGTTTATGACATTTCCTCCAAGCCGTCTGCAACGATAGAGTGGGAATAAGAGCCGTACTGCCGGGTTATGAACGAAAGGATATCAAGTTTTTTCAAGTCGCTGACAAGCCTGTCTGACTATGTGGACCTGGATGGAGCAAATGCCTCCATCCGGAAGAATATATACTTCAGGGGCCCCAATGTGTTTATTTTGGCTTGTGCGATTATAATTGCTTCGGTAGGCCTTAATGTCAATTCCATTCCGGTTATTATCGGCGCGATGCTCATTTCGCCGGTAATGGGCCCTATTCTGGGATTCGGCTTCAGTCTCGGCGTCCAGGATGTGCGGCTGCTGAAGGATTCGCTTCGTAACCTGGCTGTTATGGTGGGTATAAGTATTGCTGCCTCAGCGATTTACTTTTTACTCAGTCCGCTTAAACTGGAGCATCCCACAGAATTGCTGGCCCGCACCAATCCCACCACGTATGATGTCTTGATTGCATTGTTCGGCGGCTTTGCCGGTATCCTGGAGGTTTCCCGCAGCGAAAAGGGTACGGTACTTTCAGGCGTTGCCATCGCCACTGCCCTGATGCCGCCGCTGTGTACTGTAGGATACGGACTTGCAATACTCAACTGGTCATATGTTCTCGGGGCAATGTATCTGTTCCTCATCAACAGTATATTCATTGCCCTGGCTACATTCGTGACCGTGAAGTTCCTCAAGTATCCAGTTGTGGCTGCAGAGCCATTGGAGATTGACGGTAAGCGCAGCCGTATGCGTAACAGTACGCTTGTCATCATTCTCCTGATTATAATTGTGCCGAGCGTTTTCTCCGCTGTGCGTATCGTAAAGGAAAGTAATTTCCGCACCCATGCCGCCAGCCTGGTCAACGCCAACAAAGCCATAGGCAAAGGGTTTATTTACGATTATGAGGTAGATCTTACGGCCACGCCTCCGTCAATAGTGCTTTTCATGGCCGGAGAAAAGTTGTCGGCCGCCGATAAAGAGAAATTGTATGCTGATGCCGAAGGGTATGGCATCGGACGCAATCAATTGTTGCTCAGGGAGGAAGCTGTGAATTCCACGGAAGCCGTCTCGGAAAGGGAAATAGTCCGCGGTATCCTGGAGTATTCGGAAGAGCAGACTCAGCGTCTGTACGATACCATTACCAGCCTGAACGATTCCATTGCGACCCTTAACCGCCAGCTGGAAGAAATCCGGAAGTCTTCCGAAGATGTAAAAAAAAATGAGGCGGAGTAATCAGCCTCATTTTTTTTTGCTTTCCCCAGCGGTTAACGCTCCTCGGCCAAAGCTTTGTTGTAGCAGTCGCGGCAAAGGGGCTCGTATACGTCTTTTTCACCCAGTACGACCAGGTCTTTGCTTTTGCTAAGACGATGTGAATGATTGGCTAAATTGCCGCATTTCACGCAGATGGCATGTACTTTCTGGACATCTTCGGCTACCGCCATCAACATGGGCATAGGGCCGAAAGGCTTACCCATATAGTCAGTGTCCAGTCCGGCCACTATTACCCTTACCCCCCGGTTGGCAAGGGCCTGGCAGACATCCACCAGGTTGTCACCGAAGAATTGGGCTTCATCAATCCCTACGACCTCGACATCGGAATTCACTTTCAGCATTTCTGCCGCATCGCCTATAGGCTTGGATGAAATCTTGTGAAAGTCGTGGGAAACGACCTCCACGTCTGAGTAGCGGTTGTCAATGGCCGGTTTGAAAATAGCGATTTTCTGATTTGCAAACTGGGCGCGGCGGAGGCGCCTTATTAGTTCCTCGGTCTTACCGGAGAACATAGATCCGCAAACTACTTCGATGCAGCCGGATTTTTTGTGGTTTTCTGAAAACATTTGCTTAGCTTTGTG
>JAFWPT010000132.1 GCA_017509375.1 Bacteroidales bacterium
CCGGTTAATGATGTCTCCTCCTATGGGCTTGCCGAACACTTTCTGGTCCCCGTATGCATCCAGGTAGTCGTCGGCAATCTGGAAGGCCATTCCCAGTTCGTAGCCGTAGCGGTACAGGGCTTTGCAGTCATCATCCGGAGCTCCGGCTATCATAGCACCCATCTGGGCGGAGCAGGCCAGCAGGACGGCGGTTTTCAGCCCGATCATCTTCGCATAATCCGCCATCGGTACTGTATCCAGATTCTCGAAATCCATATCGTATTGCTGCCCTTCGCAAACTTCTTCTGCGGTGCGGGAGAAAAGCTCCAGAACTTCGTTGCGGCAGCTCTCAGGTGCCTTGCAAATGCGTTTGTAGGCTTCTATCAGCATCACGTCACCGCTCAAGATGGCGGTATCTTCATTCCACTTCTTCCACACTGTTGGCACACCGCGCCTCAGTGGCGAGCGGTCCATTATGTCATCGTGGATAAGGGTGAAGGTATGGAATACTTCAAGACCGGCTGCACACTCCAGGACTTCAGTTCCGAAGGTGTTCCGGAAGAGTCCGTAGGTGGTCAGGCACAAGGTAGGCCGCAGGCGCTTGCCGCCTATGGCTATCATATAACGGAGAGGTTCGTACAAGCCTTCAGGCCGTTCACGGAAACGTATTTCGCTGAAAAGCTTCTTGACCGTGGAGTCTACAACTATTTCATCAATCATATCTACAAAGGTAGTAATTAAATATTATACTTTGTAGTATGAAAAGAATAACACTAACACTCATACCCCTTCTTTTTCCGGTTAGCTTCAAGTTAATGTCCCAAGACTATGATCCCTCCTGGAGCACGCAGCTCAGGGAGGGATATTTTTCCGCGGCGACCCTCTCCGGGTTTTTGAGTCAATATAACTACGGAGATACTAAATTATTCGGTACCAGATAACTGGTGTTGCATTCAGGTCCCCTGAGCCACCAGGAGGCGTCCTCCAGCATCTTGCGAAGGCGGCTGCCGAAAATTGCGCCATAGTGGTTAATGCGGTCTTCCTGGGGGTCCGGACCTTCGAAAAAGAAAGAACCGAAGCTTTCGGCGTCAGCCACGAACAGGCCCAGGTGCCCGGGTCTCATCATACTGTAGAGCGCTATTCCGAAGAAGTGGTACCACGCCCCGTAATTGTCGCCAAGTTCTTTGGAATCGTGGCGAATGTAAGCCAGCCTGCGTTGTATCGGGTCATCGTGGCGGCGTGGCCTGAACGGCATATCGGTGAGGACGTTCTCGCAGGTCAGGAAGGTGAGGTACAAATTCCCTTTGTTGAGCACGTAGCTTTCTTCGAACAGCTTATGTGGCTCGATGCTCCTGTCAGGGTAGGTCAGCAGACGTTCCTTCAGAGCTTCTTCCTGTCCGGTTATGCAGTAACGGGACGTCCAGCCGCATGCAAGGCAAATAAATAATTTACTGGTGCCCAGAGTAGAGACAGGGAAGTCTCTCTGCTTTCCGGACCAGTGCCTTCCCAGTCTGTGCCAGAAGCCGAAAGACAGGTATTGGGACGCCTCCGGAGACCATTTGTGCTCATTGCCCAGGCTTGGGAAGATGTCGGGGAAGTGCAAACGCATAATTTCCGCACATTTGTTGAGCAATCCGTCATTGTCGATAGGGACAGCGCGCGAACTTTTGTACGATGCCTTTTTGGGAAGGTCTTCAAGTTGAGGCAGGGGCGTGACGAAGAGATGCCGGAACAGTTTGACGGGTACAGTATCAAGCTTGCGCAGCATATAGGCATCACCTATCGGATCTGTCAGCATCAGGCTGTCCTGCCTGTACATCTTTGATTCATATCCGCTTTCCAGCACCCTGAAGAATTCGCTTTCCCGGAGGAGTTGCCGTTTGTTCTGCGGCTTTGACTGCCTTGCCGGGGCAAGGGAGCAGAGCAGCGGCAGGGCAAGTGCAATCAAAAGAGCGGGGAGAGCCTTCTTCATAAGGCAAATATAAACCATTTATTTGTATCTTTGCTCCTTGTATGAAACTCTTGTTTGCAACCGGCAACCGGGGCAAGCTTCGCGAAGCCGGGGAAATACTTTCCAAAACCGTAGAGGTCATCGGAACTGCCGATCTGGGCATTACCGCCGAGGCCGAGGAAACTGCCCTCACGCTTAGGGAAAACTCCGAAATAAAGGCCCGGTTCATCCATAACCTCACTGGTCTTGACTGCTTTGCCGACGACACCGGTCTCGAGGTGGATGCT
Organism: Bacteroidales bacterium; assembly: GCA_017509375.1. The sequence continues at coordinate 2,218 of JAFWPT010000132.1, forward strand.
CTTGGCGGTGCTCCAGGCGTGCACGCGGCCCGCTATGCCCAGGATATAGCCAGGCGCGACGGTCTCCCTATGCCTGCAGACCACGATTTTTCCGCCAATATCGACACCTTGCTCAGAGAGCTTGAAAAGCATCCGGGTGAGCCCCGGACTGCCCGTTTCCGCAGTGTCGTTACCTTGTTGCTGGACGGGCAATGTCATTTCTTCGAAGGCACCCTGGAGGGCCGCATCGCCTTTTCGCGCAGCGGCAGCGGAGGTTTCGGCTATGACCCTGTATTCATTGCCGATGCTTATCCCGGCTGCAGCGTAGCGGAGCTCCCCGAAGATATTAAAAATGCTATTTCCCACCGTGGCAAAGCCCTCCGCGCTATGGCATCGTGGTTGCAAGAAAACGGATACGAAAAATGAAGAATTGTATGAAGAAAGTGTTGCTTTCCGTGGCGCTCTGCGCTTTTTGCCTGGCAGCTGCCGCACAGTCCAAGAGCTTCAGGCTCGGCAAGTGGACTGAAATCCAAAGCGCTATATTAAAGGAACTTAACCGTTCCTACGTGGATTCTCTCCCAATAGACCGTATCGAAAGGGCTGGTGTCGATGCCATGCTCTCCGACCTGGATCCATATACCGTATATATCCCGGAGGAGGAAAACGACGACCTCCGTATGATGATCAACAAGTCTTACGGGGGCATTGGCGCAGTAATTTTTAAGCCCGATAAGCAGGGCAACGTAATTATCAATGAGCCGTACAAAGATTCTCCGGCATACCGTGGGGGACTGCGCTGCGGCGATGAAATCCTTACCATAAACGGGGAGAGCGTGAAAGGCCTCACAAGTGCTGAATGCAGCGAAAAGATGCGCGGTACACCGGGTACCAAGGTCGTATTCAAAGTGAAAAAAGTCCACACCGGAGAGCTCAAGGACATCAAGATAACCCGTCAGACCATACATCTTCCGGACATCGAATACTACGGCTACATCGCTCCCCACACTGCCTACATTTATCAAAGCGGCTTTACGGAAGGCGTCGGGGAACAGATGCGTGCTGCTTTGAAGGATCTGCGCCGCCAGGGCCAGCTGGATACCCTGGTGCTAGACCTCAGGGGCAACGGCGGAGGCCTGCTGAACGAAGCTATCGAGATAGTATCAATATTCGTCCCCAAGGGTTCCCTTGTAGTGAGTTCAAAAGGCCGCGCGGATGGAAGCGGCTCTGCAAGTTATACCACCAAGTCTCCGCTCGACACGGAGCTGCCGCTGGTCGTAATGGTCGATTCCGGTTCAGCTTCCGCCTCCGAGATTGTTTCGGGGGCGCTCCAGGACCTGGACCGGGCGATTATCGCAGGCAACCGCACCTTCGGCAAAGGCCTGGTGCAAAGTATACGGCCTCTTCCTTACGGCGGACAGTTGAAAGTGACGACCGCAAAATACTATACCCCCAGCGGACGCTGCGTCCAGGCCATAGACTACTCCCATCGCAACGAGGATGGCAGCGTAGGTCATATTCCCGATTCCCTGACCCATGAATTCAAGACGGCGATGGGGCGCACGGTCAGGGATGGCGGCGGCATAACCCCGGATATAGTGGTCATGCCGCGTGAATACAGCAGGCTTACGTATTCGCTTGTGGTGAACGGAGTAGCGGAACAGTATGTACTGGAATATGTAAAGCAGCACAAGAGCATTCCTCCTACCGAAGAGTTTCATCTGAGTGATGCTGATTATGAGGAATTTATCGCTTTCGCCAAGGGTAAAGAATTCGATTACCGCTCCAGTGCCCGCACTTTCTTCGACCTGGTGCGCAAGGAACTGAAGAGGGATGGGCTGGAGGAGTCCATGTCTGGAGAACTGGATGCGTTGGGTAAGGCTTTGGATATGGATAAGGAAGAGTTCCTGCGGCTGAAGAAGGACGAAATCGTGCCTTTTATCGAAGAGGAAATAGTGGTGCGTTACTATTTCCAGCCGGATGGCGTGAAGTTGCGTGTGCGTTATGACGGGCAGCTGCAGGAAGCCCTTCGCCGGGCCAAAGATTTCAAATTTGCAGTAGAAGATGGCAATAAGTAGTGCAAGACCGGCGCCAGCCTCTCCCGCCATCACTTCCGCGCAGCTGGAAGTGATGGCTCCTGCGGGAAATTTCGAGTCCCTTCGGGCTGCCATCCAGGGGGGAACCGACTCGGTGTACTTCGGCGTCGGCCACCTGAACATGCGCTCCCATAGCGCCAACAATTTCGCCCCGGAAGACTTGCAGGAAGTGGTGCGCATCTGCCATGAAGCCGGAGTCCGCGCATATTTGACTCTGAATATAGTACTGTATCCTGAAGATCTTGCCCCGATGCGGGAGGCTCTGGACTCCGCCCGTGAAGCCGGAGTCGATGCTGTAATTGCTTCAGACATAGCAGCAATAGAGTACGCCCGGAGCATAGGCGTTGAAGTCCATATTTCTACCCAGCTCAATATTTCCAATAGCGAGGCCCTTCGCTTCTATTCCCGATGGGCCGACGTAGTAGTGCTTGCAAGGGAACTGAATCTGGACCAGGTGAGAGAGATTCATGACGCTATTGTGCGGGAGAACATCTGCGGCCCGTCCGGCAGGCCCGTGCGAATCGAGATGTTCGTACACGGCGCCTTGTGCATGGCCGTAAGCGGCAAATGTTACCTCAGCCTCCATGCCTACGGTGCATCTGCTAACAGGGGGGCCTGTATGCAGATATGCCGCCGCGGCTACGAAGTGCGAGACCTGGAGACCGGCTATACCCTGGACATAGACAACAAGTACATAATGTCGCCTATAGACTTGTGTACCATTGAATTCCTGCAGAAGATAGCAGACAGCGGGGTAAGCGTCTTCAAGATAGAAGGCCGTGCCCGAAGTGCGGAATATGTGAAGCGTTGCGCCTCATGTTACCGCCTGGCAGCGGATGCTATATGCGAAGGCAATTACACTCCTGAGCTGGCTTCCGCACTCAAGGCATCCCTTTCTGAAGTGTTCAACCGCGGTTTCTGGGACGGCTATTATCAGGGAGCGCCCATGGGGCAGTGGAGTGAGGTATATGGCTCCCAGGCCACTCGCCGCAAGGTTTACTGCGGCAAGGTCAGCAACTGGTTCGACCGTATCGGCGTGGCTGAAATCACGGTGGAAGCTACTCCGTTGAGCGTAGGCGACGAGATTATCATAATAGGCGCTACCAGCGGAGTTACTGAGCTGACTGTGAGCGATATGCGTGTAAACCTGAAACCCTGTGAAAAGGCCGGAAAAGGGGAACGCTGCTCCGTAGCGATACCTGCGGCTCCCGGTCAGGAGCAC
>JAFWPT010000133.1 GCA_017509375.1 Bacteroidales bacterium
CTACCCAGGCCTTCATGGTGGGATACTGGTCGCGCAGCACTTCCTGGTCGCCGTATGCCTGATAATGTTGCCAGGGTATAATTGTGGCGGCATCTGCCCATCCAGCCGCGAAGCCAGCCCCTTTTCCGAAAAATATATCCGGCACTACGCGGGGAATGCCACCGTCGGCAAATTGATCGTCGGACATGCTTCGGAGCCATTTGCGGAAGAAATTATCCACCTTTCCGTTGAAGGTAGCAGTGCGGAAAAAGACCTCGGCATCACCTGTCCAGCCCATGCGTTCGTCGCGCTGGGGGCAGTCGGTAGGAATATCCACGAAATTCCCCCGGAATCCCCAGAATATGTTGGACTGCAGCTGGTTGACAAGTTCGTTGGAACAGTTGAAAGAGCCTACTGTCTCGAAACCGGAATCCACGACGACAGCCTCGAATGCATCCGGATCTGGTTCCCCGTCCAGACCTTCCACTTTGATATAGCGGAAACCGTAGAAAGTATGACAAGGCTCGAAGAAATCCTCGCCGCCGCTCAGCACGTAAGTACTGAGGGCTTTTGCTTGACGCAAAGTGGCGTCGAAAAAGTTGCCGTCCTTATCGAGCACCTCTCCGTGCTTCACAGTCACGACCTGTCCCTTGCGGCCCTTTATACGGAGGGTCTCCCAGCCCACAAGGTTCTGGCCGAAGTCCAGCACCAGCTCGTTCTTGGGAGTTACGAAGCAACGCTGAGGCTTCACTTTGGTGCGGACGCGCACAGGCTCCGAAACGCTTGCCACAATTTTCCCTTTATGGATGCCGGGCATTACGCCTGCAGGCTGCCAGACAAAAGGAGCACAAGGATCGATAGTTTCACCGTCATATATAGTCGCAGCCCGCACCGGACCTTCGAGAGACATCTCCCAACTGCCGTCGGAGCAGATTAATTCGTGCTTTCCGTCTGCATACTCGATATCCATCTGGAAAAGCAGGGCGAGATCTGTGCCGTAACGGTTGCGCTTTTCGGGTTCTCCCCAGCCGAGACCGGATGCATACCAGCCAGGACACACGAGTGCCATCAGTTCGTTGTCGCCCTGCTTCAGCGCAGAAGTCACGTCATAGGCCTGATACTGAAGCGTATTGTGGTAAGAAGTCCAGCCTGGCGTAAGGAAATCCTGCCCTTGCTTTACGCCGTTGATTATCAGCTCATAAATACCATGGGCGCTAAGATAAGCTACCGCTCTCTTTACTTTTCCCTTTGGCTTGACCGCCTTGCGGAAGTAAACCGGGGCATGCGTGGATTTGGGGTCATCCCAGCTTATGCCTATCCATTGAGCTTTCCAGCCTCCGGCTGCCAGGCCTGTGGAGAAATATGCCACAGCGGGTTTTGAGACCTGTCCATGATTGTCCCAGACCTTTACAGACCATGAGTATGCCGAACATGGAAGAAGCTCTGTATCCACGGGTACAAGAATGGAATTGTCCGACTCCACTCTTCCCGATTTCCATACCGTACGGTTTCCGGCCTTCAAAACCAGTTCGTATGCCTGCTGCACGGTATCATGCTTGGGTGTACTAAGAATCCAGCTGAGCCTGAGAGGCTTGGAGGGGTCTATCCCGGAAGGGGTATCCATGCCTGCGGTACGGAGAGTCGTTACAGACAACTGTGCCAAAGCGGGCAAGGTGGCCACAAGCAGAAATAGTGTGCAAATCAGACGTTTCATCTTGGTCACAACTGAAGTGTTCAATCTCACAAAAGTACCAATTTCCACAATAATTTGCAAGTGTTTACGGGCACGGTATTTGTGGCAACCGATAAATGTTAATAATAACCACAAACCATGACAAATTATACATTCTCCCCTGTTGCCCTGCCCTATGCGCAGGACGCCCTCTCCCCTGTCATAAGCCCCGAAACCGTAGCCTTCCATTACGGAAAGCATCTTCAGGCTTATATCAACAACCTGAATGCAGCGTTGCCCGGAAGCGGTTTTGAAGGCAAGACTCTCGAAGAAATCGTACGGGAGGCTGAAGGAGGCATTTTCAACAATGCCGGCCAGGTACTTAACCATACTCTCTATTTCACCCAGTTCAAGCCCGCAGGCTCCCCTGCCGAACCGTCCGGCGCACTGGCAGATGCCATCAAGAGAGATTTCGGCGGATTCGAGGAATTCAAAGCGGAATTCCAGAAGAAGGGTGCCGGTCTTTTCGGCTCCGGATGGGTATGGCTGGCTTCTGACGATGAAGGAAAACTCCAAATCACCCAGGAGGCGAACGCGGACAATCCGGTTAGGCGTGGCCTCAAGCCGCTTCTTACCTTCGACGTGTGGGAGCATGCATATTATCTGGACTACCAGAACCGTCGTCCCGATCATCTGGCCGCGTTATGGCAGATCGTAGATTGGGACGTAGTGGCCAAGCGCTACGGAAAGTAATTCGCGCGTGGTGGGGGGCTATCCCCTGCATGGACTATAGATGTGCATTTTCGTCAGCCCTAACGGAAATGCACATCCAGTTGAGGGAAGGGGAATTTGAATCCTGCCTCAGGCAATTGCTTGTAAATCGCCTCGTTTACTGCGAAATATGTATCCCAGTAGTCGGCGTTTTTCACCCAGCCGCGCAGAACGAAAGTGACGGCACTGTCATCCAGGGAAAACACTGCGGCCATAGGTGCAGGAGCGATTCCGGTCTTGCCGTCCAGGATTCTGGAATCCGCCTGAGCTATCTCCAGCAGCTTAGCCACGCAGGAATCACTATCCGTCCCATATTCCAGAGACACCTTCCATTCCAGCCGGCGGAGCGGGTTCTTCGAGTAATTGTTTATGTTCCCGTTCGCAAGCGTGCCGTGAGGAATAGTAACGCTACGGTTGTCCGGAAGATTTATACGGGTACTCACGATAGACATTTCCGCCACTGTTCCGGCATACCCCTGGGCCTCGTTGAAGTCCCCTACCTTGAACGGCTTGAAAGCAAGCAAAAGCAAGCCTCCGGAAAAATTCTGGAGAGTTCCGCTCATAGCCATACCTATAGCTACGCCACCGCCTGCGAGCAGGGCGGCAAGAGAAGTGGTATTGACACCCAATGTGCTGATAGTTATAACGATAAGCACAAGCGTGAGGACCACTGAGGTAAAGCTGGACACGAAAGATGCAACCGTCTTGTCCGTATTGCGGGCTGCGAACAAACGCACCAAAGCTTTCTTCACCAGCTTTATCACCCATGCCCCTATAATGTAAATAATAATCGCCAGCAGCACTTTCAGGCCAAAATGAATAGCGTCAACTCCCAACTGACGGAGAGCGGATGCCGGGTCTGCAGCCAAAGCCTCGGCGAAACCGCTTGCTGCCATCTTGGCAGAATCCACGCGGCTAGTAATCTGTTCCGGAGTGGGAGCTCCGGGAAGTTTCTGTAACAGTATCATAGTTACAAAGGTAATCATTTTTCCTTACGCAGCATACTTGTTTTTTTCAATCAAATTCTATACCTTTACACTACAAGAAAAGACAAGAGCCGCCATGGGCCTGCTTGATACCATTTTGAAGAAAAAAGCCGGCGAATCCCGGAAGGAACAGCCGGATGAATTATACATCAAGCGTAAGGAACTGTTTGAGGCCGCAGAAGCTATAAGCGAGCGGAAACTGTTCCTGAAAGATATCTATGACAGGCTGCAAGAGCTATATTCAATGCCTGCCGGTCCTGAGAAAGACAAACGTATGGACGCCGTCCTGACCACCCTGGGCGGGAGGATGAGTTTCTACCGTGAGATTCGCGACTTTTACTCCCGCAGCGAGGTTTTATTCAACGATTACCTGGTACAGCTCTCCGACAGGTTCCCGGAGCTCACTGAATCCGAGCGCAAACTTGCCCTTCTGCTCCATCAAGGTTTTTCCGGAAAGCAGATTGCTGCCCTCATGGACATTACTCCCAAAAGCGTAGAGATAAGCAGATACAGACTGCGTACAAGGCTTGGGCTCAAACGCGAAGACAATTTATTACAATTCCTAAAATCCATTTAATAACCAATTGATTATGCGTAAAATTCTATTCTCTCTGGCAGTCCTGCTGATGGCAGCATCGGCAGCCAACGCACAAGGTGCCAAGTACAATCAGTACGGCGTCGCAGTAGAGTCGGATGTGCTTGATGCAGAGTCCCAGGACGGCTTCCTGGTAATCGAATCGCCCAAATCAGATTACAAGATATGGTTCGACAACCGTATCCAGTTCGATGCCGGGGCATTCTTCGGCGCCCCTAAGGAGTATGCAGATCCCATAGGCAACGGCGTGAGCATCCGCCGTGCCCGGTTCGCCATCAAGGCCCAGGTCGACAAGAACTGGTACGGCGAATTCGACATGGACCTTGC
>JAFWPT010000134.1 GCA_017509375.1 Bacteroidales bacterium
ACCGACATTGGAACTGTTCTTTGTCGCAACCTTCGGATAACCGGTGGCCTGCTGAAGCAGATACGGATCCGGATTGGAATTCGCATCCGCCATGCTGAGATGGGGCATGCCTACACGGTCTCTGAGGATGTTGACGGTGCGGTCGACATCCGTCTGGGTGATGGTGCCCAACTCTGCCAGCGCCTCGGCAAGATTCAGATAAACCTCGGCGGTGCGGAAAAGGATGAGGTCGCAATATGACTTCTGATAAGTGTCGTCCTCCGGCCCCATGAAATATTTGATCGGGGAATAGCCGGTTACGGAATGAGTAAGATCGGGAGGTGTCTGCGTGGTGGTACCCAACCTGCAGTAGCCGGGAGTACGGATGCTCTGTGCGAGGCGGGGATCGCGGTCTTTCGTCTCATCCACGAACTGCATGGTCTCCCATCCGGCCTTATCCGTGAAACGGGTTCCGTCCTTCATCAAGAAAGAAGCAATAATCTTGCGCGTGATTCCGGAACGTCCCAAAGTAGCTGAAACGCACGCGGCGTTTGCGCTATGGACAACATTGTAATCCACGTTGTAGTCCCTGGCGAGAATCACTTCCTTGTTGGTGCCGTCGGAGACGTTATACTTGGTGAAAAGACCTATGAAAGTTGTCGCCGGATCTCCGGTATTGTAGAGAGAATAACCGCTGGACGACATGAACTTGTCGGCCGCATCGGCTGCCTGCTCCAGATAATACGTATACGGCTGCGCATCAGCGGGAAGGGTGGCGAGAGTCACGTCTCCAGCATGATATTTCCGGAATGTTCCCTCGAAGAGGCAGAAACGGGACTTGAAAGCGAGCGCGGTCCACTTGGTCACACGGTAGTCGGAATGGTCGGAAGGCAGGTTGGCGATTGCAAAATCAATGTCCTCGATCATCTTCTGCATGACATAGTCGCGGCTGTCACGCGCTTTGTAAAGGTCCTGATCTTCGGAGCCGAGAGTATGGTCGTACCACGGTACGTCACCGAACATCTTCACTTTTTCAAAATAGAAGTATGCACGGAAGAAGCGCACAAGACCAAGATACTGGTTCCGGAGTTTCTCATCCTTGCAGTTATCGGAATATTCTATAAAAGTATTGATTCTGCGGAGGTTGCTCCAACTCCAGCCGCTGTCGCCGGAATTGATGGTCCGGCCTCCCCAAAGCGCAAGATTGAGAGATGCTCCTATTATTTCATCGCTGCTGCTGCCATAAAGGTCGCCAGCCGAGGGGAACATGGTATACAAAGCGTTCGTATAGGTCTGAATCTCTGTTTCGTTCGCGAGGAAAGTCTCGGGAGAGAGTTTGTCCAGGGGGAACCTATCCAGCATATCTTCGCAGGAAGCAAAAAGCGAAACAGCACCGAACAATACAAATATGTTTTTAAATATGGCTTTCATGGCTATTCTCATTAGAAGTTGATGTCAATTCCAAACATATATGTCTTCTGCCAGCCGTAAATATGGCCCTTGCTGCCGGTATTTGCCGCCTGCTCGGGGTCCATGTAGTCGCAATGGAAACCGGGCGCCCAGCATGCCAGATTCTCTCCGGAGAAATAGATACGCACGGATTCCACACTCACCTTCTTGGTAAGCTTTTCGGGAAGAGTATAGCCGAAGGTAAGATTCTTCAAACGGCAGTAGCCAAGGTTCTGCAGATACCTGTCGTTGACGGTGGTCAGCTCGCGACCGGTACCCACGCCGGCCACGTATGCACGGGGACGCGGGAAGTAAGCGTCGGGATTTGTCTCCGACCAGCATCTGTAGGAATACACGAGAAAGGACGGGCGTAAGGGCCCCAGAAGTATCGGGCATCGACACTGGGGTACCAATTCAATTTTCCTATTCCCTGGAAGAAAATAGAGAAATCGAATCCTGCCCAATTGAAGCCCAACGTGGCTCCATACTGGTAACGCGGCTGGGAATTGCCGATGATCTTGCGGTCACCGGGATTATCCACGGTATTGGAACCGGCACCGATGATTCCGTCGCCGTCCCTATCCACATATTTGAGGTCACCTGCGCGGAGTCCGTGATTCTCTCCGGTTGACGCGTAGATGATAGAGCAGACAGGAGACTGGTCCACGGGATAATTCTTGGCTTCTTCGTCCGAAGCGAAATATCCGTCCGTGGTATATCCCCAGATTTCTCCATAACGCATTCCTTCATAGTATGTGGAAAGATCTTTTGTAGGATTGTCGAATTTGGTGATATAACCCACAAAATCGTTGAATGTGCCCGTTATACTGTACTCGAAGGGCTTGCCAGCAAGGTTGAAGCGGTTGCGGTAGGTAAGCGCCAGCTCGTATCCAGTAGTACGGAGGTCCGCATTGTTTGTCTTGGGAGCGGATGCTCCATAGACGGAAGGAAGGGCCTTGCCGGTGGTCAGCATGTTCTTGGTATCGCGGATGTAGGCTTCACCGCTGAACGTAATCCTGTTGTCGAGGAATGCCAGATCCAGACCAAGATTCTTCTGCTGCACGGTCTCCCATGTAAGGTTGGAGGCGACGGGGTTGCCGTAAGTCGCCGTAGCTGACTTGCCGCCCCCGAACAGATAACTCTGCGTGCCCAGCGAAACCGAACGGATATAATCGTAATAGCCTACCTGCTGATTGCCGAGGCTACCAAAGGAGAAGCGTATCTTCGCATCGTTCATCCAACTCTTGAGAGGCGAGAAGAAATTCTCTTCAGACAATCTCCACCCCACAGAGAACGAAGGGAACAATCCGTAGCGCTGCCCCTTGGGGAAACGCGATGTACCATCGTAGCGGCCGCTGATTTCCAGGAGGTACTTCCCCTTGTAGTCGTAATTAAGACGGCCGAAGAAGCCCATCAGGGCATATTCGCTCTGGCCGCCGGATGTTTCCGTACGCTTTACGCCTTCGTCGTCGCCGCTGACAAGATTCATGTCGTTCAGTTCCTCAGAAAGAAGATAATAACCGATAGCGGTAAGTTTCTTATGGTAATACGATTCATACTGTCCGCCCGCCATGACCTTGAGGTGATGAGCATCCGCAAAAGTGTCGGGGTATGTAGCGAACACGTTGGCGGAATGCAGGTCTACGGTCTGCACCTGCTCGGTCAGCTTGTCTTCATAATCTCCGGTCGAGAGAACCGTCGTCTGCATCGGAATCTTTGAAGCAAGCGTCAAATTGACGGAGCGGTTCATGCTTATGTACGTATTGTAGGAGTAGCTGTAGTTTCCCTTGATTTCCAACTGCTTGAACGGCTTCAGTGTCACCTCGGTAGTGTTGGTAAGGTTACTGGTCCTGTTCCTGTTGGTGTAGTTTTCATTGGCTATGACCCCGGAATAGGCACTGACGGTGCCATAGTCGGTTTCATTAACATAAGTCCTGTCGGGGTTGACAGGCACGAGGTAAGAGAAATTCCCTGCGGAAAGATTGTAG
>JAFWPT010000135.1 GCA_017509375.1 Bacteroidales bacterium
AATAAGGTGACGCCGCCTCGCATTACGCGGCTCGGCGGCTACGGCTCGCCGCTGCGGGGGGCTCTGCTAAATGGCCCTCCTCGCGGCGGCCGTCACCAACCACAAATGTCACAATCACCAACCATTTTTGTCAATTATACCAGGATAGCGTAGTCCTTCTCCTTTTCTATACCTCTTGCCTTCCATTCATCAGTCAGTTCTTTACGCATCCGGATGGATTGGAGCTGCTGGTTAATCCAGCCCTCGGAATAGCCTTTTGCCCGGTAATAATCTGCACCTCGCAAGATAGCCAGTTCCGGATCTTGAATCTCATCAAGGCGCTCACTTGCCACCTGGGCAATCCACTGTTTGAATTGCTCTTCCTTGGGGGACGGAATTGATTGGATGAGTCTGAAAAGTTGTTGCTGGTCAGCGACATCCGTCTGGCGCATCTTGCCGTCGGCGGATAGTAATTTCAACCGGTTACAATTTGTAACCGTTTCATTTCCCTCATTCTTTAGTCTATTCTTCAGCACTTTCCAATAATTCCTTGCCGCCTGATAATCCGTGCTGTCAGTCAGCGCAGCAACTACATCAATAATTGAGAAATACCATTTCTCTTCTTCCTCGCTCCACGCGGTTCTAATCTTTCTTTCTCCGAATAGCTGGAGAGCTTCCTTCGTACTCATACAAAACCATTTTCTACAAATATAGCTGACATAACCAGTAATTCCAAGCAATTACAAGCTTGTAATTGTTAGGAAATGTCGATTATTCTTCTAATGGATTTAGGATCTGGCAGAAACTTATGTACCTCCCATTTTCTTTCCAATCCCTCCATCAAAAGGTTCGAGAATTGTCCCGTTAGAGGCACTGGACAGGCTGGCAATCTGCCAGCCTGTCTTCGTATACCCTCGGGGGAGCGCTGCTGCCGGCGCAGGTCCCCAGCCGAGTGACGCTACCGGTCCAGGGGACGGCACCTATATGAGCGAAAACGGCCATTTTTGCTTACATCGGTCCACGAAAACAGCAGGGTATCGTCACTCAGCATCGCGAGCGTCTTTTTAAATGATTTCTACTACTTTCAAAATGTAGGCAGTTGGTATCAATTTGCTAACAACTCAGAAGACTAACGATTATTCTTGATTATTAAAAACGGTTTTGTATATTTGTACATTATAATGTACTTGCACTATGGTCGTTATTAGTTCCGCCGAGTTGAGAGGCAATATGAAAAAGTATCTGGATATTGCCAGGAGAGAACAAGTCCTTATCCAGAGAGGTAAAAATGAGACTTTTGTCTTGACTGCCCAACAGAATCCAGTTGAGTATGATTTGGCACGTGCCGTTACCGTCGATGAAGTGATTGCAAAGGTGCGTGAAGGATTAACCGAAATGTTTGAAAAGAAAGAGGCCGGGATAGTGAAGTAGAATGAGGGTGTTGTTTCTTCCGGAAGTCAGCAAACAATTCGTCGAGCTTGCTGAGATTCTGTAAAACCTTATGTATTTTCCATAATCGGTTTAAACCTTCCATCAAAAGGTTCGGGATTCTTAACAAGATCGTCCTAGAGCCTGATGCTCTCTCCTGCGGAGACGTTGCGGACTCTTTTGAGGAGGATAAATTCGTTGACGGTACCGAAGTCCCTCTCGTAAGACATTGTAAGCTTGACTTCGTTCTTGTCCTTGGTGGGGTTGTATTCGACATTCCACGGGCCGCCAAGGTGGGAGTTGAGAAACAGCACAGTCTTTCTATCGCTTATACTTACCTCTTCCGAGTCGCCGAGAAGCATCTTGGTCATGGAATTCTTGGCAAGCTCGTTCCAGATGTAATTAACGGTCAGACTGCCGGGAACCCATTCCTGGTCCGTAATCATTCCATCGATCAGAAAACCTTTGGTTTGATTGTATTCTCCGTCTATGCGCAGATTGTAGGAGTCGATTTTCCACAGGGTCCCGGAAATTTCGGCTTTCTGGCTTTTGCCCAGGCCAAAACAGGAGCAGCAGGCGACAATCAGTACGGCTGCCGAAACAAGAAGACTGAAGTTCGGTTTCATATTGATGATGCGATTGGTTGTTGGTTTTATAATTATAAGAAAAAAATATAAATACACCAAGCCCTGCCGGCCATCGAAAGCAACAGCGAGCGGGGGCCTCAGGGCATTAAATTTGTAAAAAAGGCCTCTCCCAGGCATTAACAAAACAGCCGGTCATCCGTCTTACAGATGTGCCGCTTGAGAGCGCGCTGTAGCGGCGGGTTATTTAACTGATTGATTATGAAGCGTTTTTTACTGCTATTATGCATTATGATTCCTTGTATGTCCTGCATGGGGACTCAAGGTAAGGCGGCGGGTACGTCCCGCATTTCTACAACCATTTCCGAGTGCCGTCAATACGAAGGCGCAGATTATCTGAAGCTGGGACGCCTTGCGACAGGCGCCATAAAAGGTGTCGTGCGTGTGGCCGGAATAGAAGATCCCGATGTGAGTGAGGCAGTCGGCCTGCTGAGCGACATCCGGGGTCTTACTGTCTTTAGTTACGATGATTGTTCCGAGGCGGACAAGGCCAGCATAAACCTCAAGCTTACAAATGCCCTATCAGATTTGGAAGTGCTGATGGAAGCCAGCGACTCAGGAGAAAAAGTAAGAATCTATGGCTCTTATGACGAGCGTTCCGACAAAGTCAGCGACTTCGTGTTATATGCGCCGTCGGAATCTGCACTGATCTGCATAAAGGGTTCCGTGTCGATGGAAACCATAGCCAGGATTGCATCCGATGACTGAATCCCTGTTCCATAAAGACTATCTCCCGCTGGCAGAAACCCTCTACCGGATTGCCTACTATATGCTGGAGTCCGGGATGGAGGCCGAAGATGCCGTACAGGAGTTGTATCTTAAGCTGTGGGAATCCAGGGACAGCCTCGACGGGATCAAGCTTCCGAAGGCCTACGCCATCAGGCTGCTGAAGAATATTTGTATAGACAGGATAAGGAAGGCCGGGCACGAGTGTTTCCCCGAAGAACTTCCCCAGACCGGATTCTCTCCGGCTCCTGATGATACCTTCGATGCCAAGACACGTCTCAACAAGGTCCTGGAGGCCGTCAAGGCCCTACCCGAACGGCAACGTAAAGTGCTCATCCTGCGGACCGTCGATGGCTTGTCTTACGAAGAGATAGCCGAACGGACAGGAATGAATTATCTCACTTGCCGCGTACTGCTTTCGCAGGCCCGGACAAAAATAAAACACATAGTATGAAAAGGATACAAGACATAGAGATACTGCAGGACGAAGAGTTGGAAATGGCTGCCCTGAAAGAGGATATAGCGATTCCCGCTGGTCTGGAAGAGCGTGTCAAGGCCGCGATTGCTGCAAAAGAAACCATTAAGCCCAAGGCCGGACCGGTCCGGTGGATACCTTATGCTGCCTTTGCAGTTGCTGCAGGAATTGCTGCAGTGGCCATTATTCAACACAATGGATACGGCAAGCTTCAGGATACTTACGACGATCCCTATCTTGCATACGCCCAGGTTGAGGCGACATTCCAAAAAATATCGGACAAAATGGCCATCGGAGTGGACATGGCTGCCAAAGCGGAGCAGGCCGCCGAAAAGCCGATGGAAATAATCAATAAAATAAAATAATCATGAAACGTATAGCCATAATTGCAGCACTGCTGCTCGCAAGCATATTCTCCTTTGCCCAGACAGGTAAAAGCATTTATCAAAAATATTCCGATGCCGAAGGTGTCAGCGCCGTGTACATTTCACCGGCAATGTTCAAGCTCATCGGCAAGATTCCAGACCTTCACGTTGAAGGTGAAGATGTCAACCTGGCTCCGATAATCCAATCTCTTTCAGGTCTTTACCTGATCGACAGCGAGAATCCGGCCATCAACACTGAACTCAAAGCCGAGGCCGCGAAGTTTGTAAAGGCCGGCCGGTACGAGCTCCTGCTCGAGGCCAAGGACTCTGGCGAAGTGGTAAGAATGTACACGGTTGGCACCGAGGCGGTAGTCAACGGCTTTGTGATGATTGCCGATGAAGGGGACGAATCTACATTCATCTACCTTGACGGCAAGATGAACCGTGATGACCTTGAGACCCTTATCGCAGAAAAGATGAAGTAAGCCTGGCGTTAGATCCGGTGTTTTCACTATCTTCGCACTATGGATTCATTATTGCCATTCCAGCACACAAACAGACCGGGTTTCTGGTTCGGGCTCGTGGATTTCTGCACTTTTGGATTGTTCTTCCTGTTTTATATGCCTCTGAGCGGCCTGCAGGATGAGCTGGACTATATTCTGGGGCGGAAAACACCTTATACATCCTGGTGGCACATGTTCGGCTGGAATACTTTCGGCGTCCTGCTGCTTGGCCCCGCCGTTGCCACCGGCCGCTTCTTCGACACGTTGAACAAGATAGAAAGAAAACTGAATACTGAATTATGATTCTTACTACCACCCCTGCCATAGAGGGCAGGACAATCACGGAGTACAAAGGTGTCGTTTTCGGAGAGGTCATCTCCGGTGTCAACTTTCTGAGGGATTTTGCTGCCAGCATCCGCAATATAGTCGGAGGCAGGAGCGGTTCTTACGAAGAAGAACTAATCACCGCACGCTCGCAGGCCATGCAGGAAATGTCGGACCGGGCGAGCCGGCTTGGCGCCGATGCCGTCGTGGGGATTGACATCGATTATGAAGTTCTCGGCGAGAACAACGGTATGTTGATGGTAACCGCATCAGGCACAGCTGTCAAACTGGGCTGATTGTGAGCGCTGCTTAACCGAAACATCAGTGACGCCGTTGAAGTTCCTGTAGGGACCTTCCATGCCTTCAAGCTGTCCCACTTTTGAACGATCCTCGAAAGCGTTCTCAAGAGAGTCGTCCCATGTGCATTCGAACACCTGGAATGCCTTTTTCACGACAAGGGGACGCACTCCCTCCGCTTGCCCGGCCTCCAGTTCGAACTTGCATTTTGCCATCTTCTCCTTGGACGTTTCTCCGGGGAAGCCGAGCTTGACTATGGAAGCAAAGTCCTTGGGAGCGTCTTCAAGGAAGTTGATGGCACACTTCCCGGTGCGCAGGATGTTTTGAGCCGTATTGCTGGAATTCCTGCATTCCAGAATCATCGCATAATACTCTTTGCCGGCTATGTAATATGGGAAACAAAGGGAATAAGCTCCCATGGTGGTGTTGCCTTCTTCGTCCAGAGTGGATATCAGGAGCGTAGGCATAGGGAAAAAAGCGCTCGTTTGGTAGAAATTGTCTACGATGCGCAGGTCTTTGAATGAACTTGTCATAGATTCTCCTCTTCCTAGCTGCCAGGCGGCACGATTCACCTCTTCCTAGCTCCACGTGGTTCTAAAATAGCTGGAGAAATTCCATCGTACTCATTTTCCACAAATATTGCCGGGAAGTTCAGCTAATCAAGCAATGGTTTATATTGCCCCTTACTCCTTTTTTGCTATATTCGCAAACTGTGTTTTTGCCGGTGCGGATGAAGAATCGCAGTCAGGAATCATAAACAATCCCTAAATGATGATCAGAGTATTATTTGTATGCCACGGAAACATTTGCCGGAGTCCGATGGCAGAGTTCATACTCAAGGCGTTGGTTAAGGCCAAAGGACTTGAGGCCCGGTATCTTATAGAATCGGCGGCCGTATCGACTGAGGAGATCGGCAATCCCATTTATCCTCCGGCAAAGCGTTGCCTGACTCAGCATGGGATACGATTCGATAATGACAAACGGGCCAGACAGGTGGTCCTGGCAGATTATGACAGATTCGACCGGATCATCTGCATGGATCATTCGAACCTGCTTCTTCTCAAACGTATAATACCAGATGACCCGCAGGGAAAGATTCATCTTATGATGTCTTATGCCGGAGTGAGCCGTGACGTTGCCGATCCTTGGTATACCGGCGATTTTGAAGAAGCTTTCCAGGATATACTTGAAGGATGCGAAGCAATGCTCTGCTAATCATTATGTTGAGTCTCGGAGTCAAAAGGCGGTTGATGGGCCTTCCTGTTTCGGGACTGCTATGGTGTTGCAGGTGTCAGAGATAAATAATTACTGGACTTGTCAACTGTTATACCACCGCATGATCCGGGGTAATCCAAAGTATATTCAGAGCCATTATACCACTTTGTCCCATCCTTATCGAATGCCTTGACGTCTCCAAAGTAAACATCGCATTTTTTATCAGCCCTCCCTAAAAATCTAAAATCATTATTTTTTTGAGTGAGACCGACATAGGTAATACCCGTGCCTATGCTAATAGTGCCGCAGGAGCCCAATGTGCCGCAGCCAATGCACGCTGAGCTGTCACCCGCTATGGCACCGGCGTATAACCAGCTACCAATATCGCCGCCTATCTGGCCACCGCTGATGGTGATGGTCCCGCAGGAGCCACTCTGGCCAGAACCTATGCCGGCGCTATTATTGGTAGTGGAATTCAGTGGACCAGCCTCTTTGATTTTCCCTCCGCTGATAGTTATGTTTCCACAGCTACCGTACTGGGCACCGCCGATACCTGCACCAAACTCACCACTATAAGCGGAGATGACGCCTCCAGCAATTACGATATTGCCGCAATTGATAGGGGTTTGGCTATCAGAATCATATCCGCCACCAATACCGGCTCCGTAGGAAACCGACGCATCTGCGGTAAGTTCGCCTGTGCCGCTGATGGTAAGCGTCTTGCCCTCGGGA
>JAFWPT010000136.1 GCA_017509375.1 Bacteroidales bacterium
ACCTGGTCGCGCACACCGTCGTCGTAGGTGATGTCTTTCACGTCACGTATAACGCCGAGGGCGACAGGGTAAACGGGGCCTTTCATATCTGCCAGGGCCATCTGCAGACCAATATTGTCGGCATGGGAATCATGCACCAGAACATCGTCCAGTGTATAACCTCCCTGCCCGATGGTGACCACTCTGAGAGCACGGCCGTCATACACCAACCCCTTGTCGGAATCCTTTCCGAAAACCATCTTTTCACCATCGCGAAGTATGATGGTACGGTCCGCGCGGACCTCGGGATCGGAGATGGACTTATGAGCTCCATCATTGAAAATCACGCAGTTGGTAAGCATTTCCATCACCGAGCATCCATCGTGCAAAGCTGCGGCGGTCATTATCTCCTCGTTGAGCTTAAGCTCCACGTCAAGAGATCTGGCAAAGAAAGTGCCCTTGGCCCCGAGCACCAGTGAACCGGGATTGAAGGGATGCTCCACCGTTCCGTAAGGGGAAGTCTTGGTAATGGCTCCGAATTTTGAAGTGGGTGAATACTGGCCCTTAGTGAGGCCGTAGATCTGGTTGTTGAAGAGGATTATATTGATGTCGATATTGCGCCTGATGGCGTGGATGAAATGATTTCCGCCGATTGCAAGTGCATCACCGTCACCACAGGCCTGCCACACGGTAAGCCAGGGATTGGCCACCTTGATTCCGGTAGATACCGCGGTAGCACGGCCATGGATGCTGTGAAAACCATAAGTATCCATATAATACGGCAGGCGGGAAGAGCATCCTATTCCGGACACTACCACGTAGCGCTCCTTTTCGTATGAAAGAGCCTGGCTCACTTTAGGCAAAGCGCGCTGAAGGGCTGCCAGAACTGCGTGGTCTCCGCAACCGGGACACCAGCGTACTTCCTGGTCCGACTTGAAATCTTTGAAAGTAAGAGTTGCCATAATCAAATCTCCTTCTGAATTGCATCCACGAGCTCGCTCACCAGGAACGGCTGTCCCTGGATCTTGTTGTACTGCAGATAGTTAAACTGAGGAAGCACTGCCCGCAAATAAGCCGCGAACTGGCCGCTGTTGAGTTCACAGACCAAGATTTTCCCGAAGCCGGCAAACACTTCCGCCGTATTGGCAGGCAAGGGATTGATATAGTCGAAATGGACGTAGGAAACTGAGTCTCCCACCTCCTCCACCGCATTGAGCAGATGTCCGTAGGTGCCGCCCCAGCCGACTACCAGGAGCTTGCCGCTGGCGGCTCCGCGAAGGATTTCCAATGCTGGTATGCAACGGGCTACGCGAGCCACCTTTTCGGCGCGCTCCTTAACCATCAGTTCATGATTAACAGGGTCAGTAGAAAGCACTCCGGCATGGTTCTTCTCAAGGCCTCCCACCCTGTGCTCGAAGCCCTTCTGGCCTGGGATTGCCCAACGGCGCACCAAGGTCTCGGGGTCCCTCTCGAAAGGCTTGAACTTCTCCCCTTCTTCCAGCACTCCGCTGACGAACGGCGGTTTGATTTCAGGATAATCCGCCATGCTGGGAATTCTCCAGGGCTCGCTGCCGTTGCCGAGGAATCCCTCGGAAAGCAGCATTACCGGAGTCATGTGCTCCAGCGCTATCTTGGCGGCATTGAATGCGGCGTCAAAACAGTTTGACGGGGAATGGGCTGCTATTACCGGCATGGGGCACTCGCCGTTACGGCCGTACAGGGCTTGGTAAAGGTCTGACTGCTCCGTCTTGGTAGGAAGGCCCGTTGAAGGGCCGCCGCGCTGGACGTCCACGACCACAAGAGGAAGTTCCGCCATGACCGCCAGGCCGAGAGCTTCCGTTTTAAGCGACAAGCCGGGGCCGGAGGTGGTGGTAACCGCCAGGTTGCCGGCATAGCTTGCTCCTATTGCCGTACAGATGCCGGCAATTTCGTCCTCCGCTTGTAAAGTCTTAGCGCCCAAGCTCTTATGAATGGCAAGTTCTTCCAGAATAGCAGTTGCGGGAGTTATAGGATATGAGCCGCAGAACAAAGGCAATCCGGATTTTTCAGAAGCAGCCAAAAGTCCCCAGGCAGTAGCCTGGTTACCGGTAATATTTCTGTAGGTACCGGGCTTCTTGTGCTTGGAAGGCGCTATGGTATAAGTGTTTGGTATAGCCTGGATATTGGCTGCATAGTTGAAGCCGTCGTTCAAGACCTTCTTGTTAGGTTCTATGAGTTCCGGGTGCTTCTTGGCGAATTTACGCTCGAGATACTGGTAGATGTACTCCAGGGGACGGCTGTAAATGTAGCAGGCCATACCGAGGGTGAACATGTTCTTGCACTTAAGCACCGTCTTGGAATCCAACCCGCTGTCTTTCAGGGACTCCTGGGTAAGAGTGGTAATTGGGGCGACTATGAGCGTACGGTCCTCGACTTTCAATTCGGTAAAAGGATTGTCGGTCTGGAATCCTGCCCTCGTCATACCCTTTTCGTCAAAGGCGTCCTCATCAACCAGAATCATGGCTGTGGGCTTGCACCATTTGGCGTTGGATTTGAGTGCTGCCGGATTCATCGCGACCAGAAGGTCGCAAAAGTCACCGGGGGTTTCAACCCCTTCGCTTCCTATATGCACCTGGAAGCCGGAAACGCCGGAAACCGTGCCATGTGGAGCACGTATCTCGGCCGGGAAATCGGGGAACGTTGCGAGTCCGTTGCCGTAGATCGCAGACATATCTGCGAAAAGAGACCCGGTGAGCTGCATACCATCTCCCGAGTCTCCGGCGAACCTGATCACAACATCCTTTAAGTCAATGACTTTGTGTTGCATCTTATGTGTTTTGAATAAAACTATTGAGCTACTTGTTCC
>JAFWPT010000137.1 GCA_017509375.1 Bacteroidales bacterium
GGCGGCACGGAGTGTCTGCCAGATTACGGATATGAGGGCTATCAGAACTGAAAGGATGACCGATACCACGAATATCCACCAGTAGTTCTCCAGTTTCCAGATAAACTGCTCCAGATAGACTCCTGTAGCCCATACGGCTATGGGGATTCCTATTACGCAGGCTATGCCTACCAGAATCATGTATTCACGGATGCTGCGCAGGGATTCAGAGCCTACTGTTCCGCCAAAAACCTTCCTTATGGCTATCTCATTTGAATGAATGTCAGAGTAGTAGGTACTCATGGCCACCAGTCCCATAAGAGCTATGAGGATGGAAAGGAGCATGAATATCTCCACCAGGCGCATGTTGTTGCGAGCCGGCTTCCAGGCCTGGGCAATATGCTCATCGATCCAGAATGCCCCCAAATCAATAACTTTATGTTCCTTAGCGTATGTTTCATAGGTATCAGTAATCTGTCTCGTCGCCTCTTTCCTGTCACCTGTCGTTTCTATTACCCAGCTGTTGGATGAGATGTCTTCAGTACGCATCACGGAGATGATGGCATAATCATCCTTTCCCATATTGGCCGAATTGGTGGGGAACGCCTTGAATACGCCGGCCAACTGGTCACAGCCATTGGTACGTATGGATAGCGCCCCTATATCATGGTATTCGCTGTCAAAGCCGCTTGCCGCAAAGCTTTCGTCCGAAAACCATACGCTGTTGAAAAGCGGAGCGCTAAAGTCTTCAAGAATCTCAAATCCGAACATCGCAAAGGCCGTGCTGTCCATCCTGATATGCCTGTACAGGATATCCTGACCGTCCCGCGTGGTACTGTACTGCCCGGAACGGATGCTTCCGGGCACGCCGTAGCTCTTTCCCACCCGCTTTACACACGGAATCGCTTCAAGTAAATCCTTGAAAGAGTCGCCGGATTCATCATAGGAATAAATGGACAGATAGTATTTGTCGGCTATGTTGCAATGCATCGGACGTGACTGTGTCTTGCGCATCTGGGCTTCCATAGTGATGGCAAGGGCAATCAGGATGACTGCCAGCGTGTTCTGCAGCACTATAAATACCTTGCTGAACACCTTCTTGTTCTGGCGACGATATCCGCCTTTCATAACATCAACGGGGTTGTAGCGGCTGGCCATCATCGCCGGGAAAATACCGCATATAATCCCGACCGCAAGAATCATGCCGGTGTAGGCAAGCAAATAGCCAGAAGACCAGATGACTCGGATTGGGACATCCGGATTGTTAAGCAGCGCATTCATGGCAGGGCAGAATGCCTCAGCCAGCAATAGGCCTGCAGCAAAACAGACTGAGGTAAACGCAACAGACTCAACAATGTACTTACCTATTATTCCATTCCTTGATGCACCGGACAATTGCCGGACAGCCATCTCTTTAGCTCTCTTTCCTGTGAGTGCGACAGACAAGTTGATATAGTTGAGGATGGCCGACAGAAGCAGAAGCAGTCCAACAAGCGACAGAACTCTCAGCGTCGCTTTGTCACCATGCCTGAAGATATGGTCAGTTGACGCAAAGAACAGTTCGTCATAACGTGACAGCACAAGGTTCTCAAAGAAACTTTTTCCATATATGCTTGGATAGACCTTTTTGCATACGGCCTCCAGCTTGTCATACAATTCTTTCCTGTCTGTCCCGGGACGGACTTTGATGAATATGGTTGTGCTGCCGAAATTGTCAAACAGTTGCCAGTTGTCCTTGTAAACCTCAGCATTGCGGAATATTTCATAAGGCTTTATGATAGTCCCCTTCAGGTCCTCAAGGATGGCACCTATCACATAGCTGCCTTCACTGATTTCAAGGGCATCACCCACAGAAAGGTTATGCTTGCCTGCAAATGAGGCTGTAATGATGACGTTTGATGGAGCAGACAGCACATCTGCGGAACCTTCCACAAAACGGAACTGCGGACAAATACCGAAGAACGCCGGTTCCACGGCGGCACTTTCAACCTCGGTCTGCTCTCCACGGATGACAGGATGCACCTTCACGTCACAGAGTCTGGACACGGTTTCAATCTCAGGGATATCCGTAATGACATCCGGGAAACCATATGTCAACGCCGGAAAATCCGGAATACCGGGCACATATACCCGCTCCCTGTCCGGGTTCTCCCGCGTCACGGCATATTGCTGCCACACATATGAGCCTATTATAATTACAAACGCAAGGCTCACCGCCAGCCCCACCGCCTCGATTGCGGTATACAGCTTGTTACGACTCAAAAATTTCAAAAAAGATTTCATCTTCATTCAAAAATAGTACAATTGGGGTCTGTCCCCAATTGTACCAATTGTACTTTTTATTCATTCTTCAGTGAAACCACAGGATTCTCCCATGCAATCTTAAGGCTGTTTATTATAACAACCACAAGTATTATGGCCAATACCGCAATTGTGCCGCATATGAAATAGAGAGGATTTAGAGATACTTTCTCAGCAAACTGTTCCAGCCATTTCTGTGCCACAAATACCGTTGCAGCACAAGCCACAGCCGCCATAATGAGTGAGAGTTTCATTATCTCCCACGCAAATGTGCCCAATATCTCACGGGTGGTGGCTCCGTTGATCTTGCGTATGGCCATCTCCTTGGAGCGGCGCAGACTCTCGTCCCGGATGAAACCTATCAGCCCCATCAGTGCAATCAGCAGTGAGAACACCACACCCCAAACCATGGTATTGCGCATCTTTTTGACATCGGAGTAAGCCGCACGCATCTGTTCCTCATAAGAGATTATGTCTATCTCCTTACCTTCCAGAGCCTGAGAAAGAGTCTCTCGGACCCTCGGCAGCGATTCGGGCTGCACTTTGAAAAGGATATATGGCATCCAGTAATCTTCACTGCCAACTTCTCCGAAGAACCACGCACTCGGCCTTGGATCCTTCCACACGAGGCTTCCGATAAGATAGCTCTTGTAGACACCGGAGATGGTGTAATAGTACGGTATCCCATCATCTTCGCTGATAGGGGCGTGTCCTGTAACAAACACCTGTTTGCCGACCGCACCGTCGCTCCAGTCCGAGAAATCGTCCATCCTTACCACGAACTTATCGTCCACTACTATCTCTAATTCATTTTCTGGAGCACGTCCCTCAAGGAACTGGATATCCATCAGATCGTAAAAGCCGGAAGAACATTCATACTGGTCTGCAATATTGAATAATTCCCTATCGTCACCGGGGATATACACATTGTCTCCGCTTGACCCCTTGTAGGGCAAGTTGTAGCAGGCAGCCACGCCATTCACCTCCGGAAGATTCCTGAGCGCATCAATTACCCTTGTCTGAGCCTGCCTGTCACGGTCAAACATACTGATGTAGTACAAGTTATCATATGAATAACCTGGATTACTGTAATTCACCATCTCATACTGTCTGCCTATAATCAGTAGCATCACCACCAGGAATACATTGATGAGCACCTGGATGCCAAGCAAGCCCAGTTTCCAACGGCGGGAGTTCTCCGTGTAGTTCGTAAGTGCGGCATATACCGGAATGCGCTGGTACAGCTCTGCGGGAACCACAATGGATATAATAAGCACAAGCAGGATTACTGCTGAAATTGCAATGATGCTCTTGGTCACCAACAGGGTCTGGAACGGTACGCCCAAAAGGTTCTCCACGATGTTTCTGCCTGCAAATATTATGGCGGCAGCCAGCAGCAGAGAGAGTACGATATGCAGCA
>JAFWPT010000138.1 GCA_017509375.1 Bacteroidales bacterium
ACCGGTGCTCCGGTGTTCGTAGCGCGTACGCTATATGAGATTATTGACAGCACGACTTACAGCCTGTATCCGCTGCAGGGCGGCGGCGTGGCGCCGCTTCCTTCGCGAAGGAAAGAAACCAGGGATGGCGTGGAGTCCTGGCGAGAGACCGTTTTGAGCCGGGATTGCCTGGGTAACATCCGTAGCGTGAAGGCGAAGGGAAGCCCGGAGACGGTGCTCCTGTGGAGTTATAAGGGCCGCTATCCGGTGGCCCGGATTGAAGGCGCTACGGCCGAGGATGTGGTGATGTGCATGGGCGGCAGTTCCGTGGTGGATGCCATGACCACCCGGAGCGAACCGAATGCCACCGAGGCGTCCAAATTGGCGGCCCTGCGGGGACAGCTCCCCACGGCCCATGTGTATACATACGAGTACGTCCCCGGTTTTGGCATGAGTAAGATGACCGACCCGGCGGGGGTCACCATGACGTATGAGTATGACGGTGCCGGCCGGCTGAAGACTACGAGGGACGGCGACGGAAAGAAGCTGGAGGAGTGGACATACTCCCTGCTGAACCCCGGAACCAACCGGTTGAGCGTAAGGCATAAGACTTATTGTACGCAGAGCGGGACCTCATATGCCGAGGACGTCCGCTGGTGGAATACGCTGGGGCTGGCACAGGAGGACATCTCTATCGGTGCCTCAGGCGACGGAAAGGACCTGGTGACCGCCTATGAAGGGGACTTCCTCCTGCATGATGACGTTAAAACCTGGCTGCCCTATCCGGCAACCGGGACATCGGGAATGTTCCAGGTAGGCGCGGCATCCCGCGCCGCAACCTATCACGGGAATGCGCTGGCCTATACGAAGAAAGGGTATGAGCTCTCGACACGGGACAAGGTGGAGCGTACGGCCCTTCCGGGTTATGCCGGTGCCCATGAGGAAAGGACCTGGGAGATTGGCCATGAAGGTCCTCAGCGCCTTCGCTGGGAAGAGGGTATCGGCATTGTGGCCGATACGGTTTATACGTACTGGGCTCCGTCGGAGATAATGACCACGGTCACGGAGGATGCCGACTGTCGCCAGCGCATCGTGCAGACGGACCATTACGGGAAGGTGCTTGCCTCGGCCTGGTATCATGCGGAGTCTGTATCTCGGCCTGATAGCTGCGGGCTCATCGGCAACATAGAGGCTCCCGTGACGTACATTTATGATAACAGGGACCAGCTCCGCGCCGTGGCCGGCAGCGGCATTGCCCTGACGGACACGCTGAACATGTGGCGCTACGGTTACGATGCGCTGGGAAGGATGAACTCGAAAGGCATCCCGGGAGCCGCGAGGGAGTTCTATACCTATGACAACGAGGACCGCATTATTGCCGTGACGCGTCCCGATGCCCTGCTGGAGACGGAGTATGATGCTTTTGGCCGTGTTGTGAAGGAGTGGCTGACGCCCGCAGGCGGCAATAACAGGCAACTGATGTCCGAGTACTGTTATGACAGCCGAGATCTGGCCACGGTGCTCATGCTGGGATTCCGTGGCGTAATGTGGATGGGAACGGAAGCCCTGCAAGGGAAAGAGACCTATGCGAAACTGGCCGTTTTGGACAGTGACAATACCGTCAGCGGTTATGCCGAGCGGGCGACACAATATGACGAAAAGGGTCGTCCGACCTACATCATTACGCGTTATCCGGGGACTCTTCCATTGACGTACGATGTCCACACGGAGACGGTAGATTACGACTTCTGCAGTAATCCCGTTTCTCACGCCGAGGCTTTTTATACGGACGTTCCGGCATCGCAGTGGGCTTCTGTGTCCTTGCCATCTGCCAAGGCTGGCGTGAGCGTGGCGACGGACTATGATATCCGTTCCCGCGTAACGGCCCAGCGGACGGAACTCAGACAGAACGGAACAGTAATAGCCAGAGATACCACCGTATATTCCTATGACGTGCTGGGCCGTCTGGGTTCCAGAACGTCATCTTCTGGCGGGACATCCTTTGGTATTGAGGAGACCTACGCCCTGCAGGGCTGGATAAATGAACACGGGGTGTCGCTGGATGGGAATAATCTTTTCTATGAGACGCTCTCTCGTGATGAAGATCCTTCGTTCAGTGGCTTTTCGCCCTCATACACGGGACGGATTACACAGACAATCGAGACTTGGGGGAGTCCGAGCCCGAGTCCGAGCCCTTTGCCAAACTCTCCTAGAGGAGGTTTTCTTCCCGTATACAATCCCTTGTTTACGGCATATGGCTATGACCATGCCGGCCGTCTGAAGAAGAAGTCTTATGTCATCCGATCCTTCTTTCATATGGGGAATCCCGTCTCTTCCACGGACCAGAACCGGGAGTTGTTCAGTTATGATACGCGTGGGAATCTAACGCAAGTACGTTTCATCCCGGCAAACTCCGCTGAGGAAGATGTTACGCTGTATGGTTGTACCGGTGACCGCCTGACAAGCCTTACCAGGCAGACGGAGACCCGCCAGCAGGCCAACTGGCTGCCCCCTGTGGTTACTCCCATTTCCTCGCATACGTTCACGCATGACGCGCGTGGCAGAATTACCTACGACGGATTGGATAACCAGAATATCGTGTACAATCACCTGGATTTGCCGGAAACAATCAGCCGGAATGATACGGTTTTGGTAAAATATGCTTATCTTGCGGACGGTATGAAAGCGGGGGCACTCAATGACGGCGGCGCAGGCCTGGTGTACCGGGGGAGTATGACCTTCCGCCGGGACTCCACGGGCGTGCTCAGTTTTGAGAGCGCCCCCCTCGCCGCGGGCCGCATGACTGCCAATGGCGTGCGTTATCATGTAACCGACCATCTGGGTAGTGTACGTGGTGTGGTGGACGGTGCCACGGGAGCCTTGTACGAGGCCTCGAGATATGGCGCATATGGTCACCGTTCGGAAGAGACCAACCTGCGTGCAAACCTTTCTGTGAGCACGCCGCCTGCCGGCGAAGCCTCTTTCCGGTATCATTACACCGGGCAGGAGGACCAGGGAGCAGACTTCGGCCTTCCCTACACCGACTTCGGCGCCCGCCACTACAGCCCCTCCCTTCGCCGTTGGCTGGCCCCCGACCCGCTGAGCGAGAAGTACTACGATGTGAGTCCGTATGCCTATTGTGCCGGGGATCCGGTGAATTGTGTGGATGATAATGGAGAAGATTTTCGGCGGAAATGGATTAAAGAAACGAATACCGTGATTATTAGTGCTCATTATGTGGCTAAAAACAGAGAATCATATGAATCCGCTATAATTGGCGTTTCTTTTTGGAATAGGAGAAAACAGGACATATATACTGATAAGCAAGGCAATACATATCACATTCAATATAATCTAACAGTATCTGAATTGAATGCTCGTGATATGGACAAGGGCGCCCAAAACACATATGAGATTAATAATGCAAAGGTTGATAAAGAATCTAACGATCCATCAGCAGGTGTTACTATAAATAATAAGCATATCTATGTGAAGAAAGAGTATGCTACACGTCTCAAAGGGGGAAATATTAGTTCTACTCCGGCCCATGAAATAGGTCATTCATTAGGAATGAAACATAGTCAAACGGGAATCATGTCCTTGGCTCAAGACTCAAATAGATCAGCAGATGTACCATCAGAGAATATCCAGCAAATGATGTCTTCATCTGCTGGAACGGATACTAATAGTTTGATAACAAAGATTATTGATGCGGTTAAAGATATTTTTGATTAAAACCTTTCGACTTCTTTTATTGTTAGTATTGATAGTATTAATTAGAACTGCAATACTAGGGTATAGGGGAAGCCGGAATAAGGCGGGATGTATAGATTGGACAAGCCACTCATCCCAAATGGATTCGGTATCAACTGATGCGTATAGCCTTGATGGGTTGCCGATACCGATTATTGGTTTCGATGATTGGACAGGGGTGCAAGAGGAGATCAAGATGGGAGAAAATAAGGGAAAGAGTAGCTTCATTTATTATATGACCCCTAGAAGCAATCATATGGCGAATGCAATGTCTGCTTATACGGATAACTTATCTACGCATGACTGTTTGTATTATCCGATATTAAAGTGGTTATATAATGGTATCGCGCCTGTAATAAAGCTTAACACGATTCGTGGACTGGCTCGAGTCGATTTATGTTTGGTGCTTCTTTTTGAGAGACTGTTCTGTAAAAAAAAGAATCTGGACTATACCTTTATTGCGCAAGGGAAGAATCAAGTGTGGTTTGATGCTGTGTACATTACTCATCGTTGCAGGTATGCTATTGAAGTGTTGGATTTTGAAGAAAGCACGTGGGGGTTATATTATTACCCGACTATTTTGATTGATTGGACTATTGGTGTAGAGGAAGACGGCTCATTTATGGGCAGGGATGATGGAACGGGTTTATACAGAACACATCGTTCTATACCAATCAAGAAAGCAGTGTTGTATGAATACTATTCATTACTTCCTTGTGGCTATTATGTAAGGATATGGAGCCCGCATGCTTTGACAAAGCAGGATGCTATCACCTACCTGGATGACTATACAAATGTGACAGAGGAAATGAATGCCATAATAAAAGAATTCGTCTTTTGTAATCGGTCATATCATGGACTCTAAGAGTTTGCTACCATGTGACCAACCCATGGGGTTATCGATTAAACACTCCGCCCCTCGTGACGGAGTTACTTTTTATAAACGGCTGGACCACAGTCGTTTAAGTGCCAGAAAAATCGCATGGGCACCTCAAAAAGCACGACCACAGCGGTTTGTAAAAGCGTTTTTGTTAACATGTTGAAAATTAGCAAAATATACAATCTCCTTGCGGCGTTTTGATCGCAAGGTAAACACATATTGTACTAATAATGAACGACTTAACAAAAACGGCTTGTGCGCGGCTGAAATGGGTCGACCCGGTCCTCGCGCACACCCGTTCCCGCCGATTCGCTCCGGAATCAGCCCCCCGCCCCTATTTTTGGCCGCCGGCATCGGCCGGGCTTTGCCACGTTGATGAGGGCAGAGGCGCTGTAGGCCCTTCAGAGGCCGATGGACTTGTCGACGCGGCAAATCACCCGAACAACAAACAACCCGCGAACCGGATGGGCGCGGGTTGTTTGGATGATGCTGACGGGAGGACCTTAGTCCAGGCTGTGGATGGCGAGACCGCTGCGGAGCTTGGGCTCGAACCAGGTGGTCTTGGGGGGCATGATATTGCCGGTGTCGGCAATGCGGATGAGCTGGTCCATGGACACGGGGTAGAGGGCAAAGGCCACCTTCATCTCTCCGGAATCCACGCGGCGGGAGAGTTCTCCCAGGCCGCGGATTCCGCCCACGAAATCGATGCGGTTTGAGGTGCGGAGGTCCTTGATACCCAGAATCTTGTCCAGTACCAGGTTGCTCAGGATGGTGACATCCAGCACGCCGATGGGGTCGGCATCATCATACCGGCCCGGCTTGGCCGTGAGGCTGTACCACACGCCCTCGATGTACATGGAGAAGTTGTGCAGGCCGGCGGGATGGTAAATCTCGCTGCACTTGCAGTGGCAGGGGTACTCGCAGTTGCACTTGCCGCCGTCCTGGGTGCAGTCACACTTGCATTCGATGTCGAAGTCCGCTTCCAGGGCCTGGAAGAAATCGGCCGTGGAGAGGCCGTTCAGGTCCTTGACCACGCGGTTGTAGTCGATGATGGCGAGCTGGCTCTGCGGGAAGCAGACGGCCATGAAGTAGTTGTACTCCTCGTTTCCCGTATGGTGCGGGTTGGCGGCCTTCTTCTCGGCCCCCACGCGGGCAGCGGCGGCGGTGCGGTGATGCCCGTCGGCCACGTAGAAGGCATCTATGTCATGGGTGAAGATTTCCGTAATGCGGGCGTTGACGCTGTCGTCGTCGATGACCCAGAAAGTGTGCGTGAAGTTGTTTTCGTCCACGAACTTGTATTCGGGCTCGCCGGCCGCGGTACGGGCAATGATCCCGCCCAGCTCGGCGTTGTCCTTGAAGGCGAAGAAGACGGGCTCGATGTTGGCATTCTGGATGCGCACATGCACCATGCGGTCGTCCTCCTTGTCCTTGCGGGTGAGCTCATGCTTTTTGATGATGCCGTTGGCATAATCGTCGGTATGGGCACAGAGGACAATGCCGTACTGGGTGCGGCTGCCCATGGTCTGGGCATA
>JAFWPT010000139.1 GCA_017509375.1 Bacteroidales bacterium
GCACCAGGCCCTGGCAGCGGAAAGATGGCGGTTTGCCTCAGCCAGCTGTATCAGGAGCACAAGAGGGGCGTCAAGGCAGGATATGCCAAATTCGAGACCTTCCCGGTGTGGAACCTGCCGCTCAAGCATCCGGTGAATCTTGCCTACGAGGCTGCTACAGCCGACCTCAACGATGTCAACATGATAGATCCCTTCCATCTGGAAGCATACGGAAAGACTGCTGTCAACTATAACCGGGACATAGAGATTTTTCCCGTGCTCAACGCCTTGTTCGAGGGTATCTACGGCGAGAATCCGTACAAGTCTCCCACCGATATGGGAGTCAACATGGTGGGCTTCTGCATCTCCGATGAAGACGTCTGTTGCGACGCATCGAGAGACGAGATAGTACGCCGGTACTACGATGCCCTGGGCAAACTTGCGGAAGGCAGCGGAGACGGTTCCGAAGTCAACAAGACAGCCCTGCTCATGAGACAGGCAAAGATAACTACGGCATGGCGCAAGACAACGGTCGCCGCTTATGAGCGCAAGCTCGAAACAGGAGTGGCATCCGCGGCGATTGAACTGCAGGACGGTACGATAATAGCAGCCAACACTTCCCCGCTACTGGGTCCGAGCGCCGCTTTGATACTCAACGCCGCAAAATATCTCGCCGGCATAGACCACAGCGTAAAACTCATCCCTCAGGAAATGATAGAGCCTATCCAGCGTACGAAAGTGACCTTCCTCCACGGCCACAATCCCCGCCTGCATACGGACGAAGTGCTGGTAGCCCTTTCGCTGCTGAGCATAAAGGATGACAACTGCCGCCGAGCGCTGGATACCCTCCCGCTTTTTGAAGGCTGTCAGGTACATTCTACCGTCATGCTCAGCGAGGTGGACAGGAAAATATTCAAGAAATTGGGAGTAGGACTCACCTGCGACCCCGTAAAAAAATCATAATCAACAATTTATGTGTGGAATAGTAGCGTATTTGGGACGCCGGGAGGCGTATCCGATACTTATCAAAGGCCTCCACAGGCTGGAGTACCGCGGATATGATTCCGCAGGCGTAGCAGTCATGAACGAGGCCGGACATCTTAATATCTACAAAGCCGTCGGCAAAGTATCCAACCTTGAAGAAATAGCCAGCGGACACGATTGTTCCGGCACCATGGGAATAGCCCACACCCGCTGGGCCACCCACGGAGCGCCCAACGAAGTCAACGCCCATCCCCATTGTTCCCAGAGCGGAGACCTGACCATGGTGCACAACGGCATCATCGAAAATGCCGCGGTGCTCCGTGACCAGCTCAAAGAGCGTGGCTTCGTCTTCAAGAGCGAGACCGATACTGAAGTACTGCTTCAACTGATTGAATATACTCAACAAAAGCATAACGCAGACCTGGCTTCGGCTGTCCGCTCCGCCCTCAAGATAGTAGTCGGAGCTTACGCCATCGCCGTAATTGACCGCAAAGAGCCGGATACCATAGTGGCCGCCCGCAAGAGCAGTCCGCTGGCAATAGGCCTGGGAGAAAACAACTGCGAGTTCTTCATCGCAAGCGACGCCTCCCCCATTGCCGGCTACACCAACAAGGTGGTGTACCTGAACGATGAAGAGGTAGTGTGCTGCCGCCGCGACGAAGACCTCCATATAACCACCCTGAACGCCGAAAAGGTGGACGTGCAGGCCAAAGAAATCAACCTGGACGTTACCATGCTCGACAAGGGAGGTTACCCGCATTTCATGCTGAAGGAGATTTTCGACCAGCCCGCAGTGCTCCGCGACTGCATGAGGGGCCGTCTGCTTCCTGCCCACCGCCGCATCATCCTCAGCGCCGTGACCGAACACCGCGAGGAACTCATCAACGCCAGGCGCTACTTGATGGTGAGCTGCGGTACATCCTGGCACGCCGCCCTGATAGGTAAGCAGCTGATAGAAATGTTCTGCCGCATTCCGGTGGAAGTTGCCTACGCCAGCGAATTCCGCTACAGCGACCCTGTCGTAGGTCCCGGCGACGTGGTTTTCGCCCTCTCGCAGAGCGGAGAGACCGCCGACACCCTCTCCGCCATCCAGATGGCAAAGGAAAAAGGGGCGATGATATTCGGCATAGTGAATGCTGTTGGAAGCAGCATTGCACGCGCGTCGGACACAGGAACCTATATCCATGTCGGTCCCGAAATAGGCGTAGCCAGCACCAAGGCATTCACCGGCCAGACTACGGTCCTCGCCATGCTCGCCCTTGCCATAGGCCGCGAGAAAGGGACGGTGGACGATGAGACTTACTACAGTGCCATCGAAGAACTCCAGACTATTCCAGATAAAATTGCCTCCATACTGAAAAGGGATGATGAAATCAAGGCAATTGCCGCCGAATATGCGGATAAGAAGAACTTCCTGTACCTTGGCCGCGGCATGAATTATCCGGTAGCCCTGGAGGGCGCCCTTAAGCTTAAGGAAATCAGCTACATACACGCCGAGGGCTACCCCGCCGCCGAAATGAAGCACGGCCCCATAGCCCTGGTGGACGAAGATATGCCGGTGGTATTCATGGCCACGCATCATAAGTTGTACGAAAAGATTCTCTCGAACATGCAGGAGGTTGCCGCCCGCAAGGGTCAGGTGCTGGCAATAGTCAGCGAAGGCGACACCATAGTCAAAGGTATAGCCAAGCATGTCATTGAGGTTCCCCATACTTCCAACTTCCTCTGCCCGCTGGTGTCGGTAATCCCGCTACAGCTTCTTGCATACCATATCGCCGTTGCCAAGGGTTTGAATGTTGACCAGCCCCGCAACCTCGCAAAAAGTGTAACCGTCGAATAAAACTGCCATGGCACACAGAAAACTCAATGCGGAAGAAATCGCCGCACTTCAGCAGCAAGGATGCTGCGCCGAAGACTGGAGCAAGATAGAAGCAGGGGAAGGATTCAGCACCGGGCACATCCGCAATGTAAGTTTCAGCGGCCGGATACGGCTCGGACGCTTCGAAAAAGCTTTTTCGCTGCCCGGCGGTCTGGTACGCCATTCCGGCATATACGACGCCACGCTCCACGACGTTACCGTAGGCGACAACTGCTGCATACGCTGCGTTCACGGCTACATAGCTAACTACGATATAGGCGAAGACTGCCTCATAGATGACGTGGGCATCATAGCCACCGAAGGAGAGACTTGCTTCGGCAACGGTGTGAACGTGTCCGTGCTCAACGAAACCGGAGGACGGGAAGTAATTATCCATGACCGTCTTTCTTCCCACGAAGCATACATGACGGCACTCTACCGCCACAGGCCGGAGTTCATCGCCAGGATGAACGGCATAGTGGGCGCTTACGTCGATTCCTGCCGCTCTTCCAGGGGCAGCATAGGCCGCGGCGCCAGCATCACAGGCACATCCAGGATACGCAACGTACGCATAGGCGAAGCCTGCAAAGTGGAAGGCGCGCTGAAGCTGGAAGAAGGGTCCCTGAACGGAAGTGCCGAAGCGCCTGTCTACGTAGGCCAGGGGGTTATATGCGAGCAATTCATCATCTCCGAAGGAAGTTCCGTCACCGACGGTTCCATGCTCACACGCTGCTACGTCGGCCAGGCCTGCCAATTCGGCCATTCATACTCGGCCAGCGACTCCCTTTTCTTCTGCAACTGCCAGGGAGAGAACGGAGAAGCCTGCGCGATCTTTGCCGGACCTTATACCGTTACCCATCACAAAAGCACTCTGCTCATTGCCGGTATGTTCTCCTTCATGAATGCCGGCTCCGGATCGAACCAGAGCAACCACATGTACAA
>JAFWPT010000140.1 GCA_017509375.1 Bacteroidales bacterium
CGCAAGCCTGTAATGGCTGCGGCCCTGGTTATTGCCTTGAATGTAACGGCTTTCTTATCCGCCGGCAGATGCAGCAGGCATAAAGCCGCCAGCACGGTGCGGAGGTTCAATTCTATGCAAGCACCGCCAAGATCCATTTCGGAGACGGGAAAGTTGCAGGGCACGGGATAATCTTCGGCATAAAACAAGTCTGAGCCTGCAGAAGCGGCGACGCGTTCGAACACCGGCGAGGTTTCGGGGTCGCGGCCCCATACCAGGGCAGGCACACCGGGTTTGAAGATACCGGCCTTCTCAAACGCGATCTCAGCTCTTGTATTGCCAAGCAAGTCGCAGTGGTCCAGACCTATGGAACTTATCACCGACAAGTCCGGAGTGATTATGTTGGTGCTGTCCAGGCGGCCTCCAAGGCCGGTTTCTATTACAGCTATGTCCACCTCCTTTTCCGCGAACCAGCTGAATGCCATGCCTGTTGTTATCTCGAAAAAACTCAAGCCGTCCTTGTCGAAGCATTCCATGAAACGGCACACCGCAGACCGGGAAATCATAGTTGAACTCAGGCGCCCTCCCGACCGGCGTACAATCTTCATACGCTCCCGGAAATCAATCAAATGCGGCGAAGTATAGAGCCCTACCCGAAAGCCTTCGGCGGCCAGTGCGGCGGCCAGCATCGAACATACGGAACCTTTACCGTTCGTGCCGGCCACATGGATACAGCGGAAGCGGCGCTCAGGATGGCCGAGGAAATCCGCATAAGAAGCCATAGCCTCAAGTCCGGGCTTGTAGGCATCCCCCTTGAAACCGGCATCGCGTACGCTCCGGTGCCGCTCATAAAGCGCCTTTACTACCGCATCGTAATCCATTACAGCCAGGTTTCGAAATAATCCGTGATCTTTTCGTAAAGCTGCGCCCTCCATGGCCCTACCACATTGTGTTCGCTTCGGGGATAGGGGAAATAATCGGCCAGCACGTTGTGCTCAACGCAGGACTGTATGAAACTCAGCGAGTTGATGGGGAGTACCGTGCCGTCCTCCATACCCTGGCAAATGAGCAGGCGGGCTCTCAGGGCAGGCACTTTGCCAATCAGGGATGTGGCGGCGAATCCCTCCGGATTGGTCTCCGGGGTATCCATGTACCGCTCTCCGTACATTACCTCATACCACTTCCAGTCTATCACGGGACCGCCGGCAACAGCCACCTTGAAAATATCGGGGTATTTTGTGGCCAGGGTGATGGTCATAAAACCGCCGTAGCTCCAGCCGGACACTCCTATCCTGCCCTCATCTACCCATCCCTCTGCAATCAGCTGGCGCAAACCGGTCACTTGGTCGGCGCTCTCGGCCTCTCCGCAGCGGCGGTTGATGGCTTTGGCAAAGGCAGCACCACGGTTATCCGTGCCCCGATTGTCCTGAATATAAAGCACATAGCCTTTCTGCGCCATCAGCAGCTCCCAGTTCCTTATGCCCCCAAGCCAGCGGTCGCTTACCATCTGGCTGTGCGGGCCGCCGTACACGTAAACTATAAGCGGATACTTGCGGGAAGGGTCGAAGTCAGCAGGTTTCACAAGCCGGTAGTAGTTGACATACCGAGGGTCGGCGGAAGGAACGGTTCCGAATTCCACTGTCACGGGACTGTACGGCGCCATAGGCTCGGCAGCTTCCGCCAGTTCGCGCTCGAGGCTGCCGTCGGCCTTGCGCAGCACGCTCCTGCCAGGAAGGTCAACGGCGCTGAGGACATCTATAAAATGGCTGCAGTCGGGGCTGAAGCTCACGGTATGCCAGCCGCTTCCAGAAGTGAGCTGCTGCGGCTTACCAAACTTTATCTTGCTCAACTTCAAAGACTTGGAAGATCTCGGCATCGTCAGTTTGATACGGAACAGATGGTTCTCTGCAGGGGACAGTTCCGCCGATGTGTAATAGACGTATGAGCCGTCGTTGGCAACGTAACTCACATCGGCATCGCACTGGGTAAGACGGCGCAGGCCTCCCTCCAGGTCGCACAGATACAGCTGGCGGTAACCGTCCCGGTTGTCGGTACGGTAAATGAAAAACTCCGTACCCTTGATGAAACTCACCCCCTCTCGCGGCTCCACCCAGGCCTCGTTGCTCTCTTCCAGCAGAGTACGCACGAAACTGCCGTCAGCAGCACTGTACAAGTTCATCCGGAGCTGATGCTGGCTGCGGTCAATCACCTGCACCAGCAGGCCTTTGGAATCCGGAGTCCAGCTCACGCCAGCCAGGTAGCGCTCATCCGTGAAGTCCGTCACAGCGAGCGTATTACGTATATTACCGAGAGTATCGCAGATGCAGAGGCTCACATGCTCGGACTCCATGCCGTTCATGGGATACTTTATACTTTTCAACTGCCCTGTGCGGGAGTTGATGTCCAGCAGCGGGAAACTCCCCACCTGGGTCTCATCAACCCTGTACACCGCCAGCAAGGAGCCGTCGGGAGAAACGAACCAGCCGCGGTCTATGCCGAACTCGTTACGGGAGGGAACTTTGCCGTAGCTGACTTCCGGATTGGCGGAAACCGGCAGCTTCGGGGTCTTGCGTGGAGTCCGTGAAGGCTTGTCCGTAAGTTCGGAGCCGGAGGTCCAGCCGTAACGCTTCAGTTGCGGACGGGTATAGCTACTTACTATGTCTTTGCAGTTCAGCATCTTTCCGCCTTCGGTACCGACGGTGACGCTTTTCAGCACCATGCGCTGGGAGATTGGCTTGTTTTCAAGCGCTTGCGCCGGCGAAGGAGCGCCGGAAATGACGGCAAGGATTAATGCCGTGAGTAAAGTCAGCTGTCTCATACAAAGACAAAGATATCAAAAATAATTGCTATTTTCGCAGTATGAAAAGAAGATTTGTGCTATTGCTGGCCACACTATGCTTGGGCATGGGTATTAATGCCTCAGCACAACCAAGGGACGCTTTCAGGGAAATACGGGAAGACCCCGACAAGGCCGGAACGGTGTTCTACATGTACGACCACGACATTCCTCCGGCAGCCAAGCCTCCAAAGGGATTCAAATCATTCTATATCAGCCATTACGGGCGCCACGGAGCACGCAACCATTCATCTGAATGGGACTTTTCCGTCATCTGGGATCTCTTCCGCGCCGCCCATGATCGCGGCCTGCTCACGGAAAATGGGGAAGAATTCCTGAGCCTCTACTCCAAGGCCTATCCGCTGCTTAAAGGACGCACGAGCGACCTGTGCGACCGGGGGTTCCAGCAGCAGTACAAGATAGCCCACAACATGTACAGCCGGCACAAGCATATATTCCGCAAAAATGCCAGAATAGATGCCGTCTCCACCATAGTTCCGCGCTGCATCCTGACCATGTCGGCATTTTCCGACCAGATGCTGAGGGAAAACCCCAGACTGCAGATAGATAAGCAGGCCAGCAACTCTACCATGCACTATACCAATCCGTTTTCTCTCCAGAACCCGGACGTGCAGGTAACCGATGAGGGCTATAACAACAAGTACGCATATTGGCAGGCAGATTTCAAGGCCCTGTGCAAGGAACTGATGAGCCCGGAAAAGGCCTTTTCTCCATTGATTAAGGACCTGTCTATTCTGAAAGAGTTCGGGGACCCAATCAAACTGGAAATAGCGCTGTTCTCCATTCCCAACAACGTCCAGGTGAACGGCTTGATGCAAGACGAACTGTGGCGGTTCATCCCCATTGAGGAGATCTGCAACATTTACGAGTGCCTGAATTTCCGTTTCTACGCCTCCAAAGGGCCTGACACCCTTTACCAGAAAGGCCGGCAGTGGGCATTCGTATGGCGCACAATGCAGGATATCATAGACAAGGCGGACGAAGACCTGCAGAGCGGAGAATATGCCGCCAGGCTGCGTTTCGGTCACGATATAATAATGATGTCGTTGTTTGTCTTGCTGGATATAGACGGTTTCAACCAGCCTGTCGGCGACATCCATGACGTGAAAAATGTCTTCCGTTCCTATGAATTCCCAATGTCGCTCAATACCCAGTTCGTGTTCTACAAGAACCGCTCCGGCGACATCCTGGTGCGGCTTCTGTACAATGAACGCGACATCGCACTCCCCATCCGGGACTGCGGTACGCCCTATTTCTACCGCTGGGAAGATTTCCGCAGTTTCGCCATGAACCGCATAGCCCTCGCAAAACACATCATCGCCACCACCCAGGCACCGCCCAAAAAGAAATAGCGGGACCGATTTCAGTAGCGTATGTCCGTCAGGTACAAGGCATGCGCGGGCACGGATTCCCCGGCCAATGACCGGGACGATTCCCGCACACAGGTGCCTGCAGGCAGGATAAGAGAAGCGAAAGAATCTTCGCTGCGGCGGCCGCGTCCTACTTCCAGGAGCGTTCCCACAATCGCCCGGACCATATTCCGCAGGAAACGGTCGGCTTCGATTACAAAGCGCCAGTACTGCGGGTCTCCAGGGCAGCCGGCGCACAGAGGCGACGAACTGCTGCAGGGAGGCGCGGGCACCGGGGCATGCAATTCAGGCTCATAGGGCTCCCAACGGGCGGAAAACACGGTGCAGACGGAGGTCTTGTTGTCCCCGCCGCTCTTCTCGAAACAAGAAAAATCATGCGTACCCAAGAGCAATGCGGCTGCCCGGTTCATAGCCGCCACGTCGAACTCGGGATAGGCGAAAAAGTAAGACATGCTGCCGAGGAATGGATCCTTACGTCGGTGCAGATAATACGTGTATTGCCTGAGCCGGGCATCGAAACGGGCATGAAAATCCGGAGCTGCGGGTGCTATGGCACTGACACTTGCGCCCTTTGGAAGGATAGCATTGAGTTTGTAGCAAAGCTGCCGGCAGTCCAGGGCGCCACCCTTGCCGCCGGAATCCGCAAGCAGCGGGCCGGGTACCGGGGCGTCGAAATCGAAATGGGCGACGTAAAAAGAAGCGTTCACCCCAGTATCCGTACGGCCAGCGCCCACAACCCCTACCTCGGTCCGCAGCAGCGTGCACAGGGCCTTCTCCAAGGCTTCCTGAACCGAAGGCTCGCTGGGCTGAACCTGCCAGCCGCAGAACCCGGCGCCGCTGTAACTCATATCAATCCTGTACCTCATAGTGTCGACGCACCGTTAACTAAATGACGCTGATTACACGTACCGGCAGCCAACCCTGGCGTCCGTCGGCAAGCTCGATATTCTCCCAGTCACCCACGGTCTCCAGCAGTTTCACTTTCGTACCTTCGTGGAGCACGAACAGGCTCACGCCGCTGCCGGGGGAGCTTTTTACTTCCGTAACGGCTTCGGTCACGATAGCGCTGTCCCGCTTTCTTGCATCCGTGCGCTGCCAGAACGCGAAATCGAGGCATAGCAGGCAGAGTAGCAAGGTAATGATTCCTGCAAAGAAACCGGCCTTGCGGGTACCTCCGCGGCCTAAAAGGAAGAGCAACAGCATGGCAAGAGTGAGTGCGAAGAACAGTATGCAGAGCACAGCCCATACGTTGGAGGGAAGCAGCCAGCAGGCCTTGCGACCCCAAGCTTCCACGAAGAACTCGGGCACCTCCTCTATACGGTCCTGCACCTGGCTACGGGCAAATTCCAGATTAAAACGAGCATCCGTATATGAAGGGTCAACTTTGAGCGAGCGTTCATACCAAAGTATAGCGTGCGCTATGTCGCCCTGCTTGAAGCAAGCGTTGCCTATGTTGTAGTAAAGTTCTGCGCTTTCCAGGCCCTGCCCGGCAATAGCGCTCCAGGCTTGCCCGGCCTCTTCCCAGCGGCCGTCGGCATAAGCGGCCGTGCCTGCAGTCCAAAGGGAATCCGCAGGTGCCGAGGCAAAGGCTCCGAACGGCAGCAACAGCAGCAAAATCGCGGCTATAGCGGCACCAGCGCCGTTTTTACTCTTTTTTCTCATAGCAGAATCGATGTCTGATATTGCGTTCACCGCCCCCTCGAAATGGGCATTCATGGCATCGTGACCTTCGGACGGTGCGTAACGGGCAAACTCACAGGCATCCAGCAACTCGGTAAAGCGGTCGGCCTGCTCCTGCAGGGCACCGCCCTCGACCAGTTTTTCGCTGATGTTTTCCTTGCTCAAGTCGGCGGCCGGCATATTGAGCTTGTCGCTCACGAAACCCAGCAAAGCCTTATGCAATTCCTCGTAGAAAGCGGTGTAGAGGTCTTTCTTGAGGAATTCACCCGCCTGTGCAAGCCGCTTGCGGGCCATCTTGGTAGCGGACCTGTTCCTGGAGCCCACTACATCCGCCCGCCGAGCCGCCAGGCCGCGGGTCGCGAAATACACTGCGGCTGCCAGCAGCGAAAGCAGGGCGATGATGAGCCAGAACGCTGCGGAGCCTACGAAGAAGGCCCCGGCCTTGCTGAACTTAGGCGTGCGGGTGCTGATGAAACGGATGTCGGAACCCAGGTCGCGGACGTCCTTGCGATTCGGCGTGGCAATCATCTGTCCACCGTCCTGATGTGCCGCCGCTTCGTAGCCCTTCAGCACTTTTATAGGCAGCTCCTGGCTGCGCAGGGTAACGAATCTGCCGTTTGCCACATCGTAGTAGCTGTATTCCACCGGCCCTATTACGAACTGTCCGTAGCTACGTGGGATGAAAGGATATTCAAAGGTCTTGGAACCTGCTGATTCAGTGGTCTTTATGTCGTAAACTTCAAAGTCCGGAGGGAAGTTTATCTTAGGCGCTTCGAGCAGGGAGATATTGCCTTTCCCGCTGATTGTAAGTTTAAGCGAGGCTGCATCGTGAGTCTGGAGGGAATCCCTGGTAAGCGAAGCGCTCATACGGAAACTGCCCACGCCTCCTCCGAAAGAATCCGGCGCGCCGGCCGGGATGCGGGACACCTGTACCTTGAGGGCGGGAGTAGTGACACGTTTGCGTATAGTGGTGTAGTCGTCCTGAAAGAAACTATCGAAAATGCTGCCGGAAGAGCTCCGGCGGCTGCGGACGTTTACAAGGCATACGAGCTCCGCAGGGTCGATGGTAATCTCTCCGGCCTGCTGGGGAATGAGGGTCCAGCTGCGGATGACAGCGGCATCGTAAATCCTGTCGCCTACACTTTCGCGATGGAACTCGATATTGCTGGGCGACTGCAGTTCCTGACTCCAGAATCCGTTGAAACTCGGAAACTTGGCATCCTCGAAGCCGGCTATGTTCACCCTGTGGTAGAGTTTAAGGGTGGCGGTAATGGTTTCGCCCACTACGGCCTTGCTCTTGCTTAAACTGAGACGCATGAAAATATCGTCGGCGGCAACCGTGCCGCTTTGCGCCTGCTGGCCTCCCTGGGAACCGCTGCCACCCTGGGCGCCTCCTTGCCTGCCGCCCTGGGAACTCTGGGCGCCGTTGGATACGACCTGGATGGAAACCCGCCTGGAGCTGATTTCCTGCCCTTTCAGGGTAGCGGTAGCTGCGGGCAACTGGAAAGTTCCGGTACTGCGGGGCATCAACACGTAGGTATATGTGGTCTGCGAAGACTGGGTCCTCTTGCCGTTCACAATGCTGATGGAACTTGAGCTGCCTTTCTGCGGTCCCCAAACCAGCTGGAAATCATCTCCAGGCTCCCATTGGAAAGCGGAGGGACGGCCTTCGCCTTCGATAATGAAGGTGACGCTGAACTGTTCATCCACCGCCACAAGATTCTGCACGTTCACCTGAATGGCATTCTGGGCAAAAGCCGGGAGGCACGCAAACAATATTGCGGATATTGCGAGGAGTCGTTTCATTGCTCTACCAATTCTTATCTTTCTGACGGGCTTTCAGGGCTGCCGCCTTTTCCTTGTTCACCTTATCCTGAGTCTCTTTTTCCTTGGCCTGTATGGCTCTGAGCATCTGCTGGGCCTGCTGGGGTGAAATCTTCTGCCCGGCCTGGTCCTGCTGATCTTGCTGATCCTGTTGATCCTGCTGGTTCTGCTGATCCTGCTGGTTCTGCTGATCCTGCTGATTTTGCTGATCC
>JAFWPT010000141.1 GCA_017509375.1 Bacteroidales bacterium
AGCCTCTGTAACGGTATCCATTGCCGCAGACACGATAGGAATGTTGAGAGTGATGTTACGGGAGAACCTGGTGTGCAGGTCTACCTCCCGGGGAAGTACCTCGGAATAAGCCGGAATAAGCAGCACGTCATCGAATGTAAGCCCTTCCAGCGCAATTTT
Source organism: Bacteroidales bacterium (assembly GCA_017509375.1). The sequence continues at coordinate 160 of JAFWPT010000141.1, forward strand.
TTCGTCGATTTTCATAAGTCTTATTGAATCAAGCCAATAGCCTTGTTCCAGGAAAGTGTCTTATAGTAATTGTTGAGTTCCTCTTTGTCGGGGTAGGGCAAATACATGCTCAAGCCGCACACGCGGTCCAGCTTGAGATTGAAGAACTTTGGAGTAGCGGCGGTGTACAGCAGGCAATCGTCCAGAGCCGCATCCAGCTTCTGCAGTTCAGCTTCAGTCGCAGCTGCGTTCACCATAATGTCCCGGAGGTCGTAGAACCAGTGAAGCTCATTGTAGAAATAAGCCTGCACCTTAGTCCTGTCTATACTGCCCCAGCTGTCGCGGTGGGCGGAGATTATTTCCGAACACACCTTGGCCAATACCTCGGTTTTGGCACAGTCCACCATAGTGATGGTAGCCGACTGATAATAATCCGGCTGAGCCATGTAATAATCAAAATAATCGACGCAAACCTGCTTAACATCAGGCTCCTGCACATTCAAAAGCCGGGATCCCATAACGGAATAAATGAAGCCGTTGCTCAATACTTCAGTCGGCGAGAAAACCAGCAGCCGGCACTTTTCCTTCAATTCATAAGCTACTTCCACACAGCCCATCAAGCATGCATCCATCAGGAAAAAGTCCAGCTTCATAGGCAAGGCGTCGGCCAGCTCACGGGTATCGATACCGGAGCCGGTCACATTTTCTATTCCGAACCACTTGGTAAGGGGAAAGACCTCACGTTTTGCGGAGTTTGAAAGGAACACGGTGGAAGAAGGTTCCGTATAACCAACCGGCAACCAGCCTCTTGCGTGGGAAGAGAAAATGAGTCCGTAACTACGGGCCGGAAACTTTTCCTTGACTTCCGTAAGCACTTTGTGCAGCACTTCGGCGGATGAACTTACGTCGGTTTCGGGATAAACTGTAAGGGTATCCTTCTTCAGATTGCCATCCAGGCCGGTGTAGGCGCGGACCAACACAGGATTGGTAGGGGTCTTGTAGTCAGCGGGGGTTTTCAGGTGATGGGAATATACCAGAAGTATATCCCCGCTGCCTGCGGCAGGGATGTTGCCCTCACATAACTCATCTACATCAGTGGCAATGGATGACGACAGATTGCTGTAGGCAGCGGCATACATCAGCACCACCCTGCGGTTAGGCAGTTCATCACTCTCCGTACGACTGCAGGAGAGCGCTGAAACAGCAACTATAAATGCTGATATGAACCAACGTAATACCTTCATCTTAATTCTGCAAATATATAAACTTTTTGCTAATTTTGTGCGTGGACCATTATTCTTATTTTCTTGCTATCGAAAGGCAGTTATCGCCCAACACTGTAAGTTCTTACAGTGCGGAAGCGGCTTCCCTGCAAGAATTCCTGAAGGGCAAGGCTGCCGCCGACTGCAGTTCCGACGACGTGGACGCCTACCTCAGGCTGCGCTCAAAGGCCCTGTCCAAGCGGAGCCAGGCCCACGTACTCAGCGCCCTGCGCTCTTTTTTCGATTACCTGATACTCGAAGGAGAACGCAAAGACAATCCCTGCGACAAGCTGGAGGCTCCGAAACTGGGGCGCTACCTGCCGGAAGTGCTTTCCGTCGAAGATATTACGGCAATTCTCGATGCCGTGCCGGACAAAAAGCCCGCAGACATCCGCGACCGCGCCTTGCTGGAGATACTTTACGGCTGCGGACTACGGGTCTCCGAAGCCTGCGGACTACTGATATCGCATATTTACACAAATGAATCTTTCGTGCGAATTGTCGGCAAAGGCGACAAAGAACGCCTGGTCCCCATCGGAGCCCCAGCTCTTGCCGCCCTGGCCGCCTGGCTGGAAATAAGACCGGTGCCTGCAGCCCCCGAATATTCCGATTTCGCCTTCCTGAACCTGCGCGGGAAGCCGCTGAGCCGCGTTTCAGTTTTCAATATGGTCAAGGAACGGGCCATGCTCGCAGGGATACACAAAGACATTTCTCCCCATACCTTCCGGCATTCTTTCGCCACCCATCTGGTGGAAAACGGAGCCGACTTGAGGATAGTCCAGGAAATGCTCGGCCACGAAAGCATCCTCACCACTGAAATATACACCCATATCGATTCCAGCACCTGGCAGCGGGAAGTGCTGGAGCATCATCCGCGAAAACAGCTTGCTGATGATATGGGAAATTCGTAGCTTTGTATCTCCAAAACCATACAAGCAATGAGCCAGATTATCGACGGAAAAGTCGTCAGCCTTACAATCAAGGAAGAGCTGAAATCCAAAATTGAAGCAATCAAAGCGGGCGGTGAGCGCATCCCCTGCCTTGCAGTCATCATCGCCGGCGACAATCCCGCCAGCCGTTCCTACGTACGCGGAAAGATAAAGGCCGCCGCATTCACCGGCATGGACAGCCGTCTGATAGAGCTCCCGGAAGACGTGGGCGAAGCGGAACTCCTGCAGACCATTGCCGGCCTCAACTCCGATCCTGGAGTAGATGGAATCCTGGTGCAGCTCCCTCTCCCCCGCCATATAGATGAAAGCCGCGTACTGGACGCCATAGACCCATCCAAAGACGTAGACGGCTTCCATCCCGTAAACGTAGCAAATCTCTGGCTCGGCCGCCCCTGCTTCGTTCCCTGCACACCCAAGGGTATTATCCGGCTCATAGAGAGTACCGGAGTGGCCATCGAAGGCAAGCGGGCCGTGGTAGTAGGCCGCAGCAACATAGTCGGCAAGCCGGTGGCCAAACTTCTGCTGGACCGCAACGCCACCGTCACCATTGCCCACTCCCGCACCCCGGACTTGAAGGCGATTACCCTTCAGGCAGATATCCTTGTAGCTGCCGTAGGACGTCCCGGCACCATCACCGCGGATATGGTGAAACCGGGAGCAATAGTAATCGACGTGGGCATCAACCGCACGGAAGAGGGACATCTTACAGGCGACGTGGATTTTGCCGGAGTGGCCGGGGTGGCAGGTTTCATCACCCCTGTACCCGGAGGCGTAGGCCCCATGACCATAGCCATGCTGATGGACAACACTTTGCAGTCCTTCATGCAAAGGCACCGTCAGAATGCCTGATGAGCTATATCTTTACGGTAGAATAAGTTATCGCACTTGATACGGCGCACTGCGTCATATACCAGGGCTCGGGCTTCCGCAAGGTCGGCACCTTTGCATACAGGCATTATCACCCGGCCTCCGGCCGTTACCAGCGAAGATCCCTCGACTGCCGTGCCCATCTGGTAAAGGAAGCGGCCTTTCCCGGGATCCGACAGATCCTCCGGCACTTCAATCGGACAGCCCTTGCGATAGGAGCCCGGATAGCCCTTCGAGGCCAGTACGACACCTATGGTCACGCCCCTGCTCCACCTCGGGGCTTCAGCAGGGCGGCCGTCGGCCACGGCACAGAAAATATCAAAAAGATCGCTTTCAAGCAGCGGCAGCACCACCTCGGTTTCCGGATCGCCGAAGCGGGCGTTGAACTCTATTACCTTGATGCCGTCCGGAGTCTTCATCAAGCCTCCGTAGAGCACCCCCCTGAGAGGACAGCCCTCCGCCACCATAGCCGAGGCAGCCTTGCAAAGTATCTGGTTATATGCGAATTGCTCATCCTCTTCCGAGATAAACGGAAGCCCCGTATAAGCTCCCATTCCTCCGGTATTGGGCCCTTCGTCCCCGTCGAAAGCCCGCTTATGGTCCTGCGACAAGGGCATGGGATACACTCTCTCTCCGTCCACGAAACACATGAATGAAAACTCCGGGCCGGTAAGGTAATCTTCCACCACTACCCTGCCTTCGCCGAAACGATGGTCAAGGAGCATCGAAGCCACAGCAGTGCTGGCTTCAACTATTTCGGAAGCAATCACCACTCCTTAGACGGCCGCGAGCCCGTCATACTTGAGCACTGCAGGGAAAGGACGGGAGGCAACGTAATCGAAAGCCTCCTCGAAATCCGAAAAACTGCGGTAGGCGGCCGTAGGAATGCCGTACTTTGCCATCAGGCGTTTTGCAAACTCCTTGCTGCTCTCTATACGTGTAGCAGCCTTGCCATGGCCGAAAATGCGCAGACCTTCTGCACGGAAAGCATCGGCGACACCGGCGGACAAAGAAGCTTCAGGCCCCACAACTGTAAGATCCACCTCCTCCCTGCGGGCAAACGAAAGCAATCCTTTCACGTCCGTATCCTTGATGGCCACGCACTCCGCCTGTGCGGCAATGCCTGCGTTCCCGGGAGCACAGAATATCTTTGAAACCTTTGCCGAACGGCTTAAGGCATCTACTATCGCATGCTCCCTGCCTCCGGAGCCAATTACGAGTACC
>JAFWPT010000142.1 GCA_017509375.1 Bacteroidales bacterium
ATGGCTTCAGCGACAAGACGTCAATATCCATGGGGTGGTGATTGACGGAAAGAAGAGGCTGACTCAAAAGTGAATCAGCCTCTTCTATCATCATAACTGCTTAGTACTCAGCTTATCAATAGAACCAATCACTTCTTGCAGATGCGCATTAGTTCTTCTTGTACAGATAAACACCATACTTTCTTCCCGTTCCACCGATCTTAAATGCACCGTCCGAATTAAAATAGAGGACTTCCTTTGACGTCGAGCCGCCAGAGGTCTTGGTGTAATAGAAATAGAAAGCATCGGCAACCTGTCCGTCGGTACCCGTAAAGTCGGTAGCCATCGAAAGCGACATCGTACCAGCCGTCGAACTAACCTGAATGTAACGAGGATAAGTGTTGGCCGAGTTTCCGGTAACATAGCCATTCGGTCCGAGCAGGGTATAATCGGAGCCCGATGCCGAGATGACAAACTCGTAGCCGGTATAGTCCCCGGTGATCACCCCGGCAGCATTGTTTACAGTCGCAGCAGTTCCATTCTGGTCTCCGGCGAAAGCCTTCGTGCCATCCGCGTTATTATAATTACCCGCATCGGCAGAGACGATCAGGTAGGTGCCGCCGCTCGTGATGGAGGTCACTTTCGTGTAGCTCGGAGTCGTCGGTTCGGGACCCGGATCGGGCGTGGTGCCGCCTTCGTCCAGCTTGTAAAGAGCCATGTTGCTCGAAGAATTTGTGCTGACCTGGAAATAACCGTTGGACGAGGAATAGCGCAGATTATAGCTGTCACGGACAATCGTCACGGTTCCGCCGTTCACCGTGAAGGTCGAACGGTAACCGTCATCCGAAGCATCAGCGACAAAACTCTGATTGTTCCTCCTGAGAATCAGATAACGCTCCACAGAAGCCACCCACATAGCGAATTTGTTCGTTCCGTCGAAATTCCGCAATTCAATCTGGCTGGCGTCCAGCTCAGAGGACGTAATCGTGTCACCGGAGATGGTCACGTCAACCGCATTGGCCTTGGAAGTCGTAAACGTGCTGCCGCTCACGATCGGATTGAACACCTTGGAGCTGCTTCCGTTGTCGTAAACCACCAGGTATTTTCCTCCCGCGACGAGCTCGCTCTGGGCCGTTACCTTCCTGTAAACCTTTCCTTCACCCGGAATGACCGGCGTGGTGTCGACGATGGTAACCGTGTAGGAGGCCTGGCCGGGCTTGTACGTTGCATTACCGGCAGCCTTGGCGGTAATCGTAGCCGTTCCCACCTTGAGCGGAGTCACAGTACCGGCGTTGTTGACAGTGGCAACGGTTTCATCGGAAGAGGAATAGGTCACATCACCCTGGGCACCGTTCAGGGTAGGAACCGCCACCGTCCATGCCTCAGTATACAAGTCATATTCGGCAGCCGCGGCGGAGAAGGAAATCTCCTGGGCCTGACGGCCGTCGTCCAGTTTATAGAGGCAAATGCCGGTGGAATACGATCCGGACACATCTGCATTGCTGCTGAAGTAATGGCTGCTCGTGGACCACACTATGTAGCGGACATTGTACCCGCTGCCGTTCGAAATCTGGGCAATGCCATTGTTGAACGTGATGGCAAGTGCGTGAGATGCAGGGGATTCCGCCAGCAGGACACCGCTGGAACCGGACGCGCCGGGATAGATATACTTGGCCGCACGGTCCGCCTTGAGATAGTAGCCCGCCTCGAGAGTGAACTCGTAATCCGCGACATCGGAGGACTCGATGACCCCGCTGGGAAGCGTCACATCCACAGCGGAAGAGGTCGCCTTCGCGAACTGCGTGCCGTCCGAATTGAGAACCGGATTGAACACCTTGGGCGTGTTGTCCGTAGTGGTCGTTCCCTCGTACACAATCAGATACTTGGCACCCACTTCGAGTTCGTCTGCAGATAGCACCTTAGTATACCGCGCCACAGCACCGGCTTCAACAACCGTTACACCATAGGTCGCAGTAGCAGCAGCATAACCGTTCTCGGCAGCGGCGGAGGCCGTAACCGTCGCCGTGCCTGCAGCAAGGAGCGTCAGGGCGCCCGTCGCGGCATCGACCGCGGCAACGGCCGGATGGTCGCAGCTAATATCTTAAGAGTTTGCTTATCTGGGACATTTAGGTTTA
>JAFWPT010000143.1 GCA_017509375.1 Bacteroidales bacterium
AGGCCTTGAGTTCAAGTATGTAAAGACTTTGGACGAGGTGCTCTCGTTCGTTTTCTCCGGCGATGGACGTGCGGATTGAGCCGGGCTGGAAGGCCGTGCTCCAGGAGGAGTTTGACAAGCCCTATTTCCGGGAGCTTGCCGCCCGGCTGCACGCCGAGAAACGTGACGGACGGGTGATCTATCCTCCCGGACCGCTTATCTTCAATGCTTTTGAGCTGACGCCTTTCGAGAGTGTGAAGGTGGTGCTCATCGGCCAGGATCCGTATCACGGGCCCGGCCAGGCCGAGGGGTTGTCGTTCTCTGTACCCCACGGAGTGCGTATTCCCCCCTCGCTGCAGAATATCTATAAGGAGATCTCAGATGACCTGGGCGTGGATATGTCTCACAAGGACGGCTCGCTGCGAGGCTGGGCCGAACAGGGGGTTTTCCTGCTCAATGCCATCCTGACGGTGCGCAGCGGGGAGCCCACCTCGCACAGCGCCATCGGATGGGCGCAGTTTACGGACGCTGTGATCAGCACGCTTTCGCAGCGGCGCGAAGGGCTTGTGTTCCTGCTCTGGGGCAATTTTGCCCGGAGCAAACGCGCCCTCATCGATACCTCGCGGCACTTTGTGCTGGAGGCGGCCCATCCCTCTCCCCTCGCCCGCGGCGCATTCTTTGGCTGCAGGCACTTCTCCCAGACCAACGCCCTGCTGGCCTCCCGCGGCCTGTCCCCCATCGACTGGACAAGGTAGAGCTTTCGGCGACTCGCGCAGCCGGCGGGCAAAGCGGGAACAAAAAAGCGGGCATCGGTGCCCGCTTTTCGTATTTACCCCTAAATGGTATGACTAGTTCTGGCCGGTAAACCAGGTGTGGCTCGTGTTGGCCTCGGCCGAAGCCTGGAGGGCGGTGGGGACGCCTGCGAAGAAGTCGAAGCCGGTGCGCGTCTCGATCGCGTCGATACTGGTCACGTAAGCCGAATCGTAGTAATTGCCGGAGTGAGCCTCGTTGGTATAGACGAAGGCGATACCCTTGGCATCGTTGATGACGCCACCGATGAAAGTACACTTCATTATGCACTTGTAGAAGTGCGAAGGGATGGGGACATTGAGGCTGCCGCTGGGCTTTGTCGTCGTGGCCCCTTCATACAGCACGCCCGTGATGACGTAGAGCATAGTGGTACCGCCCGGAGTCTGATTCTTGACACGGGACTCAAGTCTGCTCCACACGCCGCTGTTGAAACTGTTCTGCCACTGGGGAGCCTGGTTGCTGTGATAGAAGGTCTGCTTGTTCTGCTTTACGCTGGTCTGACGGTAGTCGGAAGCCACCAGGTGACCGCGGCTGTAGCCGACCGTGCCGGCATTGTCCAGGCCGCCCTGCTGCGTAAGGCTGATGGCGGGATCATCCGTCCACGACTCATTGCGTCCGAAATTGTTGTCCGGCCACTGGGTGGAGTTCATCACGTGGTAGGTCCAGACGGGTGCATACTTGCTTCCGTCGAAGAGGACCACATAATCGAGCGTCTCTTCGCCGCTGGTCGGATGCGTGTAGGTGTGAATTGCTATCTGGCGATTGTTGCTGGAAGTATTCACACTGTACCAATGGTCGTCACGGTCGGTGTAAGTGCCGCTCTGGCGAAGGCTCGTGCCGAGGCTCGACACGCCCGGCATACCGTAATCGCTCAGATACACGCCCCAGGCCGGCTGCGGAGTGACCGAAGTGGTGCTGAACGAGACCAGGGAGCCGTAGCGATAATCATACTCCTGGGTGCTCTCGTTATACTCTGCGACAAATGCCTTGTAGTAGTAGGTCGTCTCCGGATCCAGACCGGAAATGCTGCAGCTGATGCTGTGGCTGGTTATGGCTCCGACGCAGGAGTCGTCGTACGCCCAACTGAGGGCGTCCTTGTTGGCGTCCGGATTGCTGAGCAGCGACGAATTGGTGCCATAGACCACGCCGGCCTCGTAGATGCTGCCGGATGCTCCGCTGAAACTGCCGCTTGCCAGCACAGAGCTGGAAGTGATGGAAGATGCGGCGGAGGTGGTCACCGTGGCCGTGGAGACCTTCTTGGTGGTAAATGACTCTACGCTGCCGAAGAATGTCTCGACGGTCGAGCTCTTGTCCTCCGTGCCTTCGACTGTCGCGTAGGCCTTGTAATAATAGGTCGTGCCTGCCGAAAGACCTGTGAGGGCCTTGCTGAACGGCGATGCGGTACCGGTAGCTGCGGCCTTGGTGCCAAGGCTCAGCTGTGAGGTGCCGTAGTAGAATCCGACCTCGTCGACCGTGCCGGTCACCCCGGTGTAGGAGCCCGACAGGGTTGCCCCTGTCGCGCTCACACCTGCAGGTGCACCTGCGGTAGTTACTGTTGCTGCGGGCTCATCACCCCCGGCGCTACCGCCGGACCCGCTTCAGTTGTAGGTTACAATGAACTGTGTTGACCTAAACTGAGTATTGGTGCCAGATGTTGTGGAGTTTTTAAGTTGAACTGAAGATGAGCCACTAGTATTCTCCCAAACGACTTTCTTGTTATTTGTATCGAGTGTTACAGTTCCTCCTCCACTCACAACACTCCAACTAGCACCGGAATAATTGCCCGTATAATACATTTCAATCTTGGTAAATGTCTTACCAGTGAACTGCATAATGTTAGCTCGATAAACACGTAATGTGCTTACTGTATTGTAAGTGGTATTAACATTAGTACCATCGCTCTTTAGCTGAGTTATAGTAACGCCTGAAGCAGTTGTCATGGCTATGCTGGACGTTCCTCCACTAAATGTACCGGTAGTAATTGTTTCGGTTGTTGGAGTACCGCCCGCAGAATTCACCGTAATCTCCTGTGTTGTAGTTTTGGTGATACCGCTGACGGTGTAGCTGATAGTTACCGATTCGTCGTCAGTCGACAACTCATCATCAAGAGCGGGATCGAAGGTGAGATTAGCGTTATCAACGGTCTCCTGCTTAGTCTGGGCCGTATTGTTATGATTCTCAAATGTAGCCGTAACAACCATACCGGCAGGGTTGAAGCATTCGCCTTCCGTGTAGGTAGTCTTGGTAGGCTGATTTGTCACAGCAATACTCTTGAGGTCCCAGGTAATCGGAGCGGTAACCGTGATAGCCTGAGTCGTGCTCTCGGTGATACCGCTGTCGGTGTAGCTGATGGTGACGGAGGTTGTCCCCGCTGTAAGAGCAGTAGACGGTGAGAAAGTGAACTGGGAAGCATTACCAGCACTGTAGGTAACATCCACCGTCTTGTCGGCCTTGATGCCATCGTGATCCTTATAAGTTGCCGTCAGGACCAGACCTGCAGGGTTGAAGTCTTCACCAGCCTCATAAGTGGTCTTGCTCGGTTCGGTCTTCACGGCTATGCTCTTCAGATCCCAGACGGTGTTGTCTGCGAGCTTATAGAGATAAATACGGCCACCGTCGGCATAATTGCCAGCATTGTAGGTGTTATAACTTCTCCAGTCTGAACCGTTGCCATATGTTGCGCAATATCGGTTCTGAGTATTATCCTTCATTGTGAATGCGCCTGAAGTGCCTGAATAGTCAGCAATTGTCCAAGTATGATTAGACGTTGTATTGACACGGATATTACTATTACCATTACCTGACACATTGAGATACTTTGTAGCGTCCGCAGTTGACTGAATTGTCATTGCAATTGTTGTTCCGGTGAACGTCCAAGTCATCGCACTTTTCACATCCTGCACCTCATCGTTAGAAATGGTTACTGCAACCTTTGCAGGTCCACCGCTGGTAGCGTCTGCATTCGGCAGGTAATAGCCTGCATTCACGATAATATACTCACCAGCAGTAACATCAGAGAGACTGGTTACTTTCACATAATGGTCGTTGCTAGCAGCATTGACGGTTATCGCCTGCGTCGTGGTCTTGGTGATGCCGCTGACGGTGTAGCCGATGGTGATGGATGTGTTAGCGGTAGTCAGCGCCGTGGACGTAGTCGGCGAGAAGGTGAGATCTGAGTTGTCAACGGGATCTCCAACCTTCGTATTGCCGGTATTGCCGTGCTCCTCAAAGGTCGGAGTCACAACGAGACCTGTCGGATCGAAGCATTCGCCTTCAGTATAGGTAGTCTTTGTAGGCGCTGTGGTCACAGCGATACTCTTGAGGTCCCAGGTAACCGGAGCGGTAACCGTGATAGCCTGAGTCGTGCTCTTGGTGATACCGCTGTCGGTGTAGCTGATGGTGACGGAGGTTGTCCCCACTGTAAGAGCAGTAGACGGTGAGAAAGTAAACTCGGAAGCATTTCCGTCACTGTAGGTGACATCCACCGTCTTGTCGGCCTTGACTCCATCGTGATCCTCATAAGTTGCCGTCAGGACCAGACCTGCAGGATTGAAGAACTCACCAGCCTCATAAGAGGTCTTCGGTTCGGTCTTCACTGCAATGCTCTTGAGATCCCAGACGGTGTTGTCTATCTTTTTAAAGAGGTAGACACCGCAGTACTCAGACGTAAATATTGACGCATAATTACCAAACACATTGGACGTATTTCTCCAAGCAAGATGCCTGGTGTTCGAGACATCAAATGCGCCGTTCTGAACAGTAACGGGATAATAATTTGCCGTAGTTGTTACACCAAAGTCTGTACCGCTTGTCTTGATTTCCAGATAAGTGCTGCCGCTTCCTATAGCGACTTGTCCGTCACCATTCTTGGTAATAGTAATAGCATAGTTGTCGCCAGTAGTAGCGGAAATCTTGCCATTGTTAACAGAAACTTCGGTTCCGGAAATCTTTCCCGTACTAATTGACGGCATTGCATAGTAGGTGCTACCTGTCATACCGACAATGACGTAATCTCCAGTTTCAAGTTCATTAACCGTAGAAATTAATTCGTAATACTCTTCGGCTTTCTTCTGAGTAACGGTTACTGTCTGAGCAAGTGTGCTATATGCTGCAGCGACTGGAGTGACATACACATCGGCAGTGCGCTCAGCTCCGGTGTTGGCCGTAAATGTAACCGTCACCGTCTGAGCATCTGCCGAAGGGCTCTGGGGGCCAACGGGAGAAATGCTGCTGATAACGGTACCGTCCTCAGTAGAAGCAGTCCACTCGACATTGGAAGTGACGGTGAATGTAACTTCTGCGCCGGCAGTGCATTCCGCCTTTGCGGGAGTAATCTCGCCGACCACCAGCGAAGCCGGGCCGAATATGGCAGATACGGTCACAGGGTAGCCGGGCATCGTGAACTGATCGTTCTCGACCGTAACCTTGACCGAACTCTCACCGGTCTTATAGACATCCCAGCTGGTAAAGAGGTAGCCTTCCGCCGGAGTCTCCGTCAGGGAGACAACCGAGCTTTCGTACTGCTCGCCGGCAGGGTCAGTCGTCACGCTGCCGCCGGTGATAAGAGGATCGACAGTGATGGCGTATTTAGCCGCATATTCTGACTTCTGCCTGTAGAATGCGAAAGTCTGGTTATCGATGTTAGTACCAGTACTATTATAGCACCTCCAGTCAGCGCTATTGTAAATACCGACATATCGGCTTGTACCCACGTGTTGGAGGTATCCATCAGTAATAGTAAAGGTTTTGTTTTCGTTTGTGCCTACCCTTACACCGTTATTAGTGTTAGTGCAATACAACCAGATGTCGGTAGCATCCTTCGGATAGAAAGTGTAGCCTTCAGTGGCGTTTCCACTGATATTCCACTGCAAAGTGTCTGCGATTGCGCCAATCAGCGTACTACCTGATTTTGTCACACTCCCGGTTTCGACACTCACAGCTGCGGGGGCAGCCGTGGTTCCGTTATTGTTGGTCATCGCGTAGGACCCGTTGGAATTGGTTCCTACAATCACCAGCACATCATCAGGCGCAATGGCGCTGAGCGCCGTCTCTTCCCAGGCCTCGATAAGCGGAGGGAACTCGGTCGGAGTATCGTAGTTGAGGGTGCGGATCTTGCCTTCCTTGAAGGAAGCGTCTTTGGTAAGCTCTATGGTCTTCTCGTAGCCGTTGACCGCAAGGGTGAGCGTAGAGCCCGATGTAGCCGTGAAAGGCTTGATGGCAAGGTAGAAGTCTGCGGATGCGTCGGTTGCCAGTGCCGTGCCGTTCTTGACTTTCAGAATTGCGGTATTGGAAGATGAGCCGTCGACCGGAGTCATCACGGCGTTCTCACCTGTGAAATTGATATAGAACGAACCCGCTATGGCCTCAGTGCCCGTGAAGGAAACCTCATTGACCGTAAGGGACTCCGCGGTCTTGTTGGTCACGTGAACCTTCAGGATCGAGAGGGCCTGGTTGAGGGTTATGGCCGGCACCTGAGCCGAAGGGACTGCAGTGGTCTTGCCGTAGAGCGGGAAATACTGACCCACGAGATGCGCGCTGCTGTTGTTGCCGTTCTGCTCCTGGTAGCTGCCCACGGCGCTGCCGATACGGGTGGCGCCAGTCGAGGTATTGGCAGGAGTCGTTATCTCCGAATTGTACGGATAGAGGACATACCAGTCATTGCTGGACGAGGGTAAAGTCAGGTCACCGGTGAACTTCTCGCCACTGTCGTGCGTGAATTCCACATTGCCTCCATACTCCGTCGTACCGTTCTCGGCGACAAATACGCTGAGCTTGTCATCGGCCGACCAGACGACAGTATTCTCACTCATCTCCGTCCTGGTCTCCGGAACAACCATAATAACAAAGTTCCCCTTCGTCGAGGGCTCCGGAAGCTTCTGTTCTTCAAATCCATTACATCCGGAAATTGCAAGGGTCATAATACCAATCAACCCGAGCGATACAAGTGAATTGCGTTTCATAGTCTTCATCTTTTCGGGTTGATTAGAAATTGAGATCGTCATCCTCATCATCTGAGAATTGATTAATACCGAAACCACCGCTCGTGCAGAGAATCTCAGGATTCAGCAGATTGAGCGGTCTGAACTGAGGAGCCACATACTCCTTCCGGACAATTGATTTGTTTTGGCAGAACATAGTTTATCAGGGTTTTAATCGTTTATAATCATTATCAATGACACTCCCCT